>NZ_JBHUXV010000014.1:25169-132457 GCF_042669125.1 Streptomyces sp. NPDC057253
CCCTTTTGCTCGTGGCCCAGGGTGACGGTGACTTTGACGAGGTCTTCTCCGTCGGCGACATCTACCTGCTCTTCTCCACAGCTCCCACCGACCAGCCCCCCGCCGCCCGCGCCCGCTGGCTCGACCTGGTCCTGACCGGCCTGACCACGCACACCCGAACGGGAGACACGGGGAGCGCCTCATAGCCGACCGCCTTCCGGTGGGGGCAGGCAACCCATGTCGTACGGCCGTACGAACACCGCCGTCCCCACACCCCCGCTCACCCAGCCGCACCCACCCGCTCCAGCAGCGCCACCGGTGACTCCCCGAGCAGCTCCGCCAGCCGTACCCGGCCCGAGAACTGCCGCTCCGGCGTCAGCGCGTCGCTCCAGACCCCGGGCGGCAGCGGCAGCACCGTCTCCCGCCAGCCGCCCGCCTCCGTCAGCCGCAGCGACAGCCGGGTCACCGCGGTGATCACCTCCCCGGAGCGGACGAAGGCCACGCAGTGCGCCGCGGCGGGCCCCTCGGCGGCCAGCGGCTCATAGGTCGCCGTCTCCCCGAAGACCTCCGGCCGCCGCCGGCGCAGCCGCAGCGCCGCCGCGGTGAGCGCGCCCTTGTCGCCGGCGTCCTCGGGCGGGAACCGCACGGCCCGCCGGTTGTCCGGGTCCACCAGCGCCAGGTACTCGCCCTCGGTGCCCTGGTACACGTCGGGCACCCCGGGCATGGTCAGCTGCACCAGAGCCGCCCCCAGCACGTTGGCCTGGATGTGCGGCCGCAGCCGGCTGCGCAGCTCGGCCACCCGCTCGCCCTGCGGCCCGCACGGCCCGGCCGCGACGAACGCCGCCACCGCCTCCTCGTACGCCGGCTCCTGCTCCGTCCAGCTCGTGTACAGGCCCGCCTCGCGCACATGCTTCAGCAGCGCCTCCCGCACCCGCGCGGGGTCCGCCGGGCCGAGCCCGAACACCGTCTGCCAGGCCGCCCACGCCAGCTGCGCGTCCGGCACCCCCTCTCCGGCGCGCGTCACCTCCGCCAGCGTGTCCGCCCACCACTCGGGGCACTCGGTGAGCACGGCCAGCGCGGCCCGTACGTCGGCGCTGCGCTTGGTGTCGTGCGTGGAGGCGACGGTCCCGGTCAGCGGCCAGTCGCGCTGCACGCGCGCGCAGTACGCGTGGAACTCCTCCGGCGAGACCGCCGGGCGCCCCGGGTTCCCGCCCACCTCGGTCGCCGACAGCAGCGGCACGTACCGGTAGAACGCCGTGTCCTCCACGGACTTGGCCCGCAGCGCCGAGGACGTCTGCGCGAACCGGGTCCGGAACTCCACGTGCTCCGGCCCGTCACCGGCCCGCCCCAGCACCAGATCCCGTACGACGTCCACGGCCTCCGCCTCCTCGGGGACCACGAAGGCGAGCCGGGCCTCGGCCGCGGCCTCCTCGGTGACGACGGAGGCGGCGTCCGTGGAGGCGTAGGGCCGGTAGACCTCCATCCGCACCAGGAGCTCCTGGAGCGCGGTGCGCAGCGCCCAGGGCGCCCGGTCGCGCAGCGCGGGCTCCGGGGACGTGGCGCACACGCGGACCGTCACCCGCGTCAGCCGCTCGGTCTCCGCCGCCAGCTCGTGGGTGATCACCTTGTACGCCGCCCGCCGTACCGTCGCCGCCCAGTCGCCGCCGCGGTCCGTCTGCGGGGCCGCGAACCGCCTGTACCGGCCGAGGAGTTCCCCGAACCCCGCCGGGTCCGTGAAGAGCCCGTCGAGGTGCCTCAGGGCGTCGTAGCCGGTCGTCCCGGCCACCGGCCAGGAGGCGGGCAGCTGTTCGCCGTCCGCGAGGATCTTCTCCACGACCGTCCAGCGGCCGCCGGTCGCCTCGTGGAGCCGCAGCAGATAGCCGTCGGGGTCGGCGAGCCCGTCCGGGTGGTCGATCCGCAGCCCGTCCACCACGCCCTCGTGCAGCAGCTGGAGCACCTTGGCGTGGGTGGCCTCGAACACCTCCGGGTCCTCCACCCGCACCCCGATCAGCTCCGAGATGCTGAAGAAACGCCGGTAGTTGAGTTCGGTGCGGGCCAGCCGCCACCATCCGAGGCGGTACCACTGCGCGTCCAGGAGCTGCGGCAACGGCAGCTCCCCGGTGCCCTCGCGGAGCGGGAACTCGTGGTCGAAGTAGCGCAGCACATCGCCGTCCACCGTGAGGTTCCCCAGCTCGGCGCCGACCGGCCGGCCCAGCACCGGCAGCAGCACCTGGCCGCCCTGTGCCTCCCAGTCGATGTCGAACCAGCGCGCGTACGGCGACTTCGGGCCCTCCCGCAGCACCTCCCACAGGGCGCGGTTGTGCCGCGGGGCCATCGCCATGTGGTTCGGCACGATGTCCAGCACCAGCCCGAGCCCGTGCTCCCGCGCGGTGCGCGACAGCGCCCGCAGCCCGTCCTCGCCGCCGAGTTCCCCGCGCACGCGCGCGGGGTCCACGACGTCGTAGCCGTGCGTCGAACCGGGCACGGCCTCCAGGACGGGGGACAGGTGCAGATGCGAGACCCCGAGCGAGGCCAGGTACGGCACGGCCGCCGCGGCGGCCCCGAACGGGAACTCGGGCTGCAACTGGAGCCGGTACGTGGCCGTCGGCACCGCCGGGGCGGATCGCTCAGGTGTCATGCGAACCTACGTACCCGCCCTGCCGCCCTTCGTGTCATCGCGTGCTCCATGTGCGTCCTCGTGCGCCCTCCTAGACCGGCCGCTGGAGCACCGTCATGCTCCGGTCCACCAGGGTCAGCCGGTCCCCGGCCTGCACCTTCGCCCCGGTGCCCGGCGGCACCCCGTCCGGGCGGCCGGTGTCGACCACGACCTGCCACTGCCGGCCGTGGTTGACGGGCACCACGAAGTCCAGCGTCTTCGGCGAGGCGTTGAACATCAGCAGGAACGAGTCGTCGGTGATCCGCTCCCCGCGCGGGCCCGGCTCCGAGATCGCGTTGCCGTTGAGGAACACCGTCAGCGCCGAGGCCTGCGCCCGGTCCCAGTCCCGCTGGGTCATCTCCTTGCCCTCGGGGGTGAACCAGGCGATGTCCGAGAGCTCGTCGTGGGTGCCCTCCACGGGCCGGCCGTGGAAGAAGCGGCGGCGCCGGAAGACCGGGTGGTCCTTGCGCAGCCACACCATCGCGCGCGTGAAGTCCAGCAGCTCGCTGCCGAGCGACTCCCCGTCCTCGGACTCGGGCCAGGTCACCCAGGCGATCTCGCTGTCCTGGCAGTAGGCGTTGTTGTTGCCGCCCTGGGTGCGGGCCACCTCGTCGCCGTGGCTGATCATCGGCACGCCCTGGGACAGCATCAGCGTGGCGATGAAGTTGCGCATCTGGCGGGCGCGCAGCTCCCGCACCGCCGGGTCGTCGGTCTCGCCCTCCACCCCGCAGTTCCAGGACCGGTTGTGACTCTCGCCGTCGCGGTTGTCCTCGCCGTTGGCCTCGTTGTGCTTGTCGTTGTACGACACGAGGTCACGCAGGGTGAATCCGTCGTGGCAGGTGACGAAGTTGATGGACGCGAGCGGCCGGCGGCCGTCGTCCTGGTACAGGTCGGAGGAGCCCGTCAGCCGGGACGCGAACTCCGCCAGCGCCCGCGGCTCGCCCCGCCACAGGTCCCGTACGGTGTCGCGGTACTTGCCGTTCCACTCGGTCCACAGCGGCGGGAAGTTGCCCACCTGGTAGCCGCCCTCGCCCACGTCCCAGGGCTCGGCGATCAGCTTCACCTGGGAGACCACCGGGTCCTGCTGGACCAGGTCGAAGAACGACGACAGCCGGTCCACCTCGTGGAACTGCCGGGCCAGGGTCGCCGCGAGGTCGAAGCGGAAGCCGTCGACGTGCATGTCGGTGACCCAGTACCGGAGCGAGTCCATGATCAGCTGAAGGACGTGCGGGGACCGCATGAGCAGGGAGTTCCCGGTGCCCGTGGTGTCCATGTAGTACCGCTGGTCCTCGGTCAGGCGGTAGTACTGCGGGTTGTCGAGGCCCTTGAAGGACAGCGTCGGGCCCAGGTGGTTGCCCTCGGCGGTGTGGTTGTAGACGACGTCCAGGATGACCTCGATCCCGGCCTCGTGCAGCGCCCGGACCGCCGACTTGAACTCCAGGACCTGCTGGCCGCGGTCGCCCCAGGAGGCGTACGCGTTGTGCGGGGCGAAGAAGCCGATGGTGTTGTAGCCCCAGTAATTGTTCAGGCCCATGTCGACCAGGCGGTGGTCGTTCACGAACTGGTGGACCGGCATCAGCTCCAGCGTGGTCACGCCGAGCTCCACCAGGTGCTCGATGATCGCCGGGTGCGCGAGGGCCGCGTAGGTGCCGCGCAGCTCCTCGGGCAGCCCCGGGTGCCGCATCGTGAGGCCCTTGACGTGCGCCTCGTAGATCACCGTCTCGTGGTACCCGATCCGGGGCCGCCGGTCGTCGCCCCAGTCGAAGTACGGGTTGACCACGACCGACGTCATGGTGTGCGGCGCCGAGTCGAGGTCGTTGCGCTTGTCGGGCGAGTCGAAGTGGTAGCCGTACACCTCCTCGCCCCAGCGGATCGAACCGCTGACCGCGCGCGCGTACGGGTCGAGCAGCAGCTTCGACGAGTTGCAGCGCAGGCCGCGCTCGGGCGCGTACGGGCCGTGTGCGCGGAAGCCGTAGCGCTGGCCCGGCATCACACCGGGCAGATACGCGTGCCGGACGAACGCGTCGCTCTCGCGCAGTTCCACCGCCGTTTCCGAGCCGTCGTCGTGCAACAGACACAGCTCTACTCGGTCCGCGGCCTCCGTGAAGACCGCGAAGTTGGTACCGGCGCCGTCGTACGTGGCACCGAGTGGATACGCCTCTCCAGGCCAGACCTGCATGGAACGACTCTTTCAGGTGTCCGGCGGCGCGTGTGGCGCCTTGGGCCCGAGTGTCCACGAAAGTGATGGAACCACCTATGACTTACGTCCCTCTTACCGTTCGACCGGCGCACAGGACGATCACAGAACCGTTCCTGGGCCGAACCATTGGGGCAGACACGTACTCCCGGAGTTCGCCGGGGAGTAGGGGGAAGATGTGCGCAAGATAGTGCACCGCCACCTCGGGAAGGTGGTGGCAGGTGCGGCCATCGCGGTGGCCGGGACCGCCGTGATGATCGGGATCACCCTGCCGGGCACGGCGGGGGCGGACGACGATCCGGCGGGGGCCAAGTCGGCCGCGGGGCAGTCCGTGGCGCAGGCCGGACAGGGCCAGGACGGGGCCGTGGCGCCCGGAGTCGTCGAGCAGGCCCCCGCGGCCGAGGGGGAGAAGGGCAAGGGCCGCGACCCGCTCACCGACGACGAGATCGAGCGGGCCGAGCAGCTCGCCGTGAACCGGCAGATGTTCAACGCCAGTGAGGACGTCGAGGGCGAGCGCGGGCCCGAGCGGCTCACCGTCGACCTCGCCGACCCGAAGGCGGACGAACTGGACGACCCGGACGCGCCCCGGCGCGCGGCCGTGACGTTCTACGACTACCGGGACGACACCCTCCTCACCAAGACCGTCGACCTCGACAGCGGCAAGGTCGTCGCGACCGGCACCCAGCACGGCGTGCAGCCGCCGCTGAGCAGCGCCGAGTACGCCGAGGCCGCGAGCCTGCTGATCGCCGACCCGCTGGGCGCGGACCTCAAGGCCGACTACAAGGACGCCACCGACAAGGACCTCACGGACCCGAACCAGCTGCTGCTGACCGGCGCCGTGTACCGGGCGGTCCCGGGCGGCCAGCCGGCCGTCCTCGACAAGTGCGGCGAGCACCGCTGCGTACGGCTGTTCCCGAAGGTCAAGAACGGCCCCTGGATCGACGCCAGGGCCTTCGTGATCGACCTGAGCGCCCGCAAGATCGCCAAGCTCGCCGGCTGAGCCGCGTCTCTCCTTCGTCCACTTTTCCCACCTGCTCTCCTTCCGCAAGGGAGTCATCTCTTCATGCGTGTCAACAGAATCAGCCGCGCGCGCAGGCACGCGGCCCTCGGCGTTTCCGTGGCCGCGCTGGCCGCCGGTGTCACCACCGGAGCGGGACCCGCCGCCGCCCAGCCGAAGGCCGCCGCCGCGGCCGCCGCGGAGTGCAGCTCCGCCTACAAGATCGAGCAGAAGCTGTCCAGCGGCACGACCTGGAGCATGTGCTGGCGCTACGACAGCAAGGCCGGGCTCGTCCTGGAGGACATCTCCTACCAGCCCAAGGGCGAGACCAAGGCCATCAAGGTCCTCAACAGCGCCCGGCTCGGCCAGATCCACGTCCCCTACGACGACGGCAGCGTCGAGTACGACGACCTGACCGGCTTCGGCTTCGCGCAGGGCCTGATGAACCTGGACCCGGGCGAATGTCCCGGCGGCACCATCAAGAAGGTCAAGGTCCCCGACTCCTGGGACCCGGACCAGGCCGACGTCAGCGGCCTGTGCACCACCACCCGCTCCCGCGGCCACGCCTACCGCATGCAGGGCGACAGCGCCAACAAGGTCTACCAGGCGCAGGGCAAGGACCTGCTCGTCTACTCGGTCAACCAGGTCGGCTGGTACGAGTACATGACCGAGTGGCGCTTCCAGGACGACGGCACCATCACCATGAACCTGGGCGCGACCGGCAGCCTCTCCTACTACGACTACGACGCCGGCGACGGCCGCGGCTGGCCCATCGGCAAGGGCCCCCGCGCCCAGGCCACCAGCCACAGCCACAACGCCTTCTGGCGCCTGGACTTCGCCCTCGACGGCTCCTCCAAGAACCGCGTCGAGCAGTACGACTCGACGGTCACCGCGGCCGCCCCGGGCCAGCAGGCGCCCAGCACCAAGACCACCCGCACCCCGGTCACCAAGGAGCTCGCCGGCGACGCCAAGAGCTACCGCTGGTGGCGCGTGGTCAGCGCGGTCGGCAAGAACAAGGACTGGCACCCGCGGTCGTACGAGATCGTCCCCGGCCCGAGCACCAAGTACCCGGGGCGCAGCTTCACCAAGCACGACGTGTACGTCACCGAGTACAACGAGTGCGAGCAGTTCGCCAGCAACAACACCGGCAACTGCGGTGCCGGGGCGGGCAAGTCCGTCGACAAGTGGGTCAACGGCCAGACCCTCACGCACCCCGTCGTCTGGATGAACGTGGGCTTCCACCACATCGCCCGGGACGAGGACCAGCAGCCCATGCCGGTGCACTGGCAGGGATTCTCCATCGCCCCGAGGGACGTCACCGCTATGAATCCGCTCACTCCGGCCGAGCTCGCCGGGCAGAACGGGCAGTGGACCCCCGGTAGTTGAGATTGACCCTGTCCATCCGGCTGCACCGCCGACCGCTCCCGGAGTACCCTTCCTTGATCGTTGGGTGGGGAGACCCCTCGGGTGATGCCCGGGGGAGCGGAAGGCGGTGCGCGGGTGGGCTCGGGAGGGCTGGAGTTGCCCCCTGGTGACGAGGGTCACGAGGGGAACTCCCAAGACGCCCCGCCCGGCACGGTGTCCCTGGCCCGGCCGATGGACGCGGGAGCGACCATCGGGCCGGAGCTGGACTGGGACGCCGACGCCTGGCGCGAGGTGCGTACGCGCGCGCAGCGGGCAGGACGGGCCTACATCTGGCTGAACCTCGTCGAACAGCGGCTGCGGGCCGTCGTGGCCGCCGTCCTGCGCCCCATCTACGAACCCGTCCACGGCCACGACGACTGGGTGGTGGCCGCCGCCGGTCCTGCCGGACAGGAGTGGGTCCAGCGGGCGGTCGCCGTCCGCGAGGTCAGCCGCCGCAAGGGCTACCTCCTCGACCCCGCCGACGACAATGTGCTCAGCTTCCTCACCCTGCCCCAGCTGCGCGAGCTGATGGTGCAGCACTGGCCGTGCTTCGAGCCCTACTTCGACGAGCGCCGGGACGTCGAACTGGCCCTGGACGAGCTGGAGGTGACGCGCAACGTCGTCTCCCGCAACCGGGCCCTGTCCGAGGCCGTCCTCGGCCAGGCCGAGCGCGCCTCCGCCAAGCTGCTGGAGATACTCGGCGCCGGCGGTGACGTGCCCTCCGCCCGGCGGCTGCCCGTGGACGCGGTCGAGGACCTGGTCGGCGACCGGTACGCCGACGTGGTCGCCGTCCACCCCGACCGGGTGCGGCTGCTGCGGCAGTTCCCCGCCGAGGACATCTTCGGCGGCGCCCGCCGCCTCGACGCCGTCGGCATCGGTCTCAACCTCCTCGTGCAGAACTTCTCCGGCCGCCGCCTGGTGCGGCTCGCCGAGGCCGGCTGCCGGGTGCGGCTGCTGTTCCTGAACCCCGCCTCCAGCGCCGTCAAGCGGCGCGAGCGGGAACTGGGCATGAAGCGGGGCGAGTTGAGCCGCTCCGTCGAGATGAACATCCTCCACATGCGCCGGGTGCGCTCGCGACTGCGCGACCCGGGCGCCTTCGAGATCCAGGTCTACGACGAGACACCGCGCTTCTCCGCCTACCTCGTGGACGCCGACGGCGCGGACGGCATCGCGGTCGTGCAGTCCTATCTGCGCCGGTCCAGGGGCATGGAGGCACCGGTTCTCGTGCTGCGCAACGGCAACCGGGTGGTGAAGGCGGGCGATGTGGACGACAGTGGCCTCTTCCCGACCTACCGCGAGGAGTTCGAGACGAACTGGGTGGATTCCCGCCCGGTGTCCTGAACTGTCCGGAACCGCAAGGGCGGTAAGCGGAACGCGGTCCTCTGATTGTCAGTGGCGCATGGGAAGGTGGAGACCACTGGGGGAAAGCACCACCAAGAAGGGGGACCGCCCATGGGCTGGCACCAAGAGCTGCTGATCGGCTTCGACCTGGAGACCACCGGCACCGATCCGCGCGAGGCGCGCATCGTCACGGCAGCCGTGATCGAGGTCAGGGGCGGGCAGCCCGCGGGACGCCGGGAGTGGCTGGCGGACCCGGGCGTGGAGATCCCTGCGGACGCGGTGGCGGTCCATGGCATCAGCAATGAGCGGGCGGCCGCCGAGGGCCGCCCCGCCGACCAGGTCGCCGACGCCGTCGCGGACGTCCTGACCACCTACTGGAAGACCGGCGTCCCGGTCGTCGCGTACAACGCCGCGTTCGACCTGAGCCTGCTCTCCGCCGAACTGCGCCGCCACGGCCTGCCGTCCCTGCGGGAGCGCCTGGGCCTCGACCCCGCCCCGGTCATCGACCCGTACACCATCGACCGCTGGGTGGACCGCTACCGCCGCGGCAAGCGCAACCTCGAAGCGGTCTGCACCGAGTACGGCGTCGCCCTCGACGCGGCCCACGACGCCTCCGCCGACGCCCTCGCCGCGGCCCGGCTGGCCTGTGCGATAGCCGTCCGCCACCCCAAGGTCGGGGCCCTCGGCCCGGCGGACCTGCACCGCCGCCAGATCGAGTGGTACGCGCAGTGGGCGGCGGACTTCCAGGACTTCCTGCGCCGCAAGGGCGACGCGACCGCGGTGGTCGACGGCACCTGGCCGCTGCGCGAGCCGGCCGACGAGACGGTGTGAGAGCCCGTCAGTCGCGCGGCCCGCTCGCGACGGGCTCCCCCCGGGGCCCGGCCGACCGCTCGGGGACCCGCACCTCGGTGCCGGGCAGGGCGGTCGCGCGGTGGGCCCGTTCCACCGACTGCCCCCAGTAGGTGCCGGTGACCATCAGGGCCGCTCCCAGCCCGGTCAGTACGGTGAAGTGCTCGCCGCCCAGGGCGACACCGACCGCGGCGGCCCAGATCGGCTCGGTGCCCAGCAGCAGACTGGCCCGGCTGGCCGAGGTGCGCTGCACGGCCCAGGTCTGGGCGAGAAAGGCGAACACACTGCAGAACAGGGCGAGATAGACCAGCTGGGCCCAGGTGGCGGCATCCGCGCGGGCCAGGGTCGGCAGATCCCGTGCGGCCGGGACCAGGAACAGGGCGGTGCCCACCAGGGTCTGCACGGTCGTGAGGTGCAGCGGCCGTATCGCCCGCCCCGCGGTGAGCCGGCCGACCAGTGCCACATGGCCCGCCCGCACCACCGCGGCGCCGAGCATCAGCAGGTCGCCGAGCCGGGGCGCGTGGAAGCCGTTGCCCGCCATGAGGAGCCCGACGGCCAGGACGCACAGACCGGCGGCGGCGTAGAAGACCGGCGGCAGCCCGCCCCGGTGACCGCCGCGGTCGAGAAGGGGGGTGAGGACGATCGTCAGGCTGATGATGAGGCCCGCGTTGGCGGCGCTGGTGTGGGCGACGCCGTAGGTCTCGACGACCAGGACGGCGGCCTGGGTGAGGCCGAGGGGAAGGCCCGCCCGCAGCTCCTCGCGGGTCCACCGGCGCGACCCCCGGCCGGGAGAGGCGACGGCCCCCAGGCAGGCGAGCGCGGACAGGGCGTAGCGGGCGAAGAGCACCAGAAGGACGGGGAGAGCGGAGGTCGCGGTCTGGGCGGACAGATAGCTGGAACCCCAGACGAGCGCGACCAGCAGGAGTACCGCGTCGGTACGGCGTGCGTCGGACATGGGACCCACCCTGCACCGAGCCGTCCCTGAAGCCCAGAACCACTTCCTTCAACGATCTTTTAGCTCTCCTACACTGTGGTGATGGACGAACGTCAGCTGCGGATCCTGCGGGAGCTGGGCGAACTGGGCAGCGTCACCGCGGTCGCCGAGGCGCTGCTGGTGACCCCGTCGGCGATCTCACAGCAGCTGCGGCTGTTGCAGCGCTCGGTGAAGGTGCCGCTGACCGAGCGCGACGGACGCCGGCTGGTGCTCACCGACGCCGGGCAGGCCCTGGCGGGCGCGGCCATCGAGGTGGAGTCGGCCCTGGCACGCGCCCGGCACACGGTCGAGGAGTTCGTGGACCGCCCCGACGGCGAGGTGTCGGTGGCGGCGTTCCACAGCGCGGGTGCGGCCTTCTTCCCGCCGCTGTTGCGCGCCCTGGCCGGGACGGACGGCCCGGTGCCGAGGCTGGCCGACGAGGACGTTCCGCAGGAGGACTTCCCCCGTCTCACCCGCGAGTACGACATCGTCCTGGCCCACCGCCTGGAGCACGCCCCCGCCTGGCCGCGCACGGTGACCGCCACCACCCTGCTGCGTGAGCCCCTGGACGTGGCCATGCCCGCCGACCACCCCTTGGCGGCCAAGCGCCGGGTGACCCCGAAGGACGTGGCCGACCAGCCCTGGATCACGGTCCACGACGGCTTCCCGGTCATGGCCACCATCGAGGCGATCGCGGCGGCAGCGGGCCACCGACTCCACCTGGCCCACCGCATCAACGACTTCGCGGTGGCGGCGGAGACGGTGGCGGCGGGCGCCGGCCTGGCCCTGATGCCCCGCTGGACGACCCGCCCCCACCCGGCACTGACCCTGAGACCCCTGACCGGCGTCCGCGCCAGACGCCATATCGACGCCCTGTACCGCCCGGAGAGAACAGCGAGGAGGGCGGTGAGGACGGTCTTGGCGGAACTGAATTCAGCAGCACAATCGATCAGGGGCGCGGATGACTGACCAGGGGCGCGGGGCTGTATCGATGTGCGGCTCCGCCGCGTGGGCGCGACCAGCCACAACGGACCCGCACCCGCCCTAGAACGGATACCACCGCACAGTCGAATCCCCGTCCCGCAAAGACCCCACCCTCCGCTGGAACTCCACCAAAGCCTTCGGATTCGACGCCGCATGCTGCGCAACCCACGCACAACTGGCCGTCTCCCGAGCCCCCCGCAACACCGCACACCCCTCCCACTCCCGCACGTCCCACCCATAGGCCTCCGTGAACGAGTCGTACGCCTCGGCAGGAAGGCCATACCGATCCCGGGACAGCGCCATCACCACCAGATCGTGCTCACGCAGGTCCGCGGAGAACGTCTCCAGATCGACCAGGACCGCCCCGGACGGCCCCACATGCACATTCCGCGGCAACGCGTCCCCATGAATCGCCCCCGGCACCAGATGAGGCGTCACCCCCGCCACCGCCCCCGCGAACCCGTCCCGCCGCTGCCGCAGGAACTCCGCGTCGGCGGCGGAGATCGCGTCCCCCGCGAGCCGCAGCCACCGCTCCACACCCCCCAGCAAGTCCCGGGGAGGCAACGTGAACGGCGGGGCCGGCAGCGCGTGCACCACCCGCAGCAGTTCGGCCAGATCCCGCGGCTCGGCGGGCCGTACCGCATCCGGCAGCCGGTGCCACACCGTCACCGGATGCCCCTGGACCAACAGCGCCTTCGGCTCGGCCGCCCGTACCGCCGGCACCCCCGCCTCCGCGAGCCACACCGCGATGTCCAGTTCCCGGCGGGCCCGGTCGAGGAGCTCGGCGTCGCGGCCCACCTTGACGACCAGGTCACCGGCGGCGAACACGGCGTTCTCGCCGAGCGCGAGCAGCGGTGCCGACGCCGGCAGCACCCCCGCCGCGTCCAGTACGTCCCGCGCCCGTGCCTCGTCCATCGTCCGGCCTCCAGTCGCCGTAGGTCCGCGTGCTCGTGTACGCCACCCGGGAACGGCGTCATCGAGCCAATCATCGGCCAGTCTCGCATCAGCACAGGTCGGGCCGTGTGCGCGCGGTCTTGACGGGGCATGGCGCGTTCACGACCATGACGGGGCCCACCGGACCCGGACCGTCACGAGCCGCGCGAAGGAGCCGATCACGTGACTGTGGTGACCGCGACGAAGCGGCCGGCGCGGGACACCCCGCGCGTCAGGAGCAGGCGGACGTCCGACCGTGGGGCCTGGTTCCTGGTGCTGCCCGCGCTGATCCCGATCCTGGTGCTGAGCGTGGGGCCCCTGCTCTACGGGATCCTGCTGGCCTTCACCGACGCGCAGTCGGGCCGGACCCGGGCCACGCAGTGGATCGGCGGCCTGAACTTCCAGGATCTGCTGCACGACACGCTGTTCTGGGAGTCGTTCCGGATCGGTCTGGTGTGGGCGGTCGGCGTGACGGTCCCGCAGTTCCTGCTGGCACTCGGTCTGGCCCTGCTCCTCGACCAGGACCTCAAACTGCGCTGGCTCGCCCGGGCCCTCGCGATCATCCCGTGGGCCATGCCCGAGGTGGTCGTCGGTGTGATGTGGCGGCTCGTCTACAACCCGGACGCCGGTGTCCTCAACGAGACCCTGCGCACCCTCGGCCTCGGCGACGGCCGGGACTGGCTCAGTGGCTTGTCCACTGCCCTGCCCGCGGTGATCGTGGTGGGTGTCTGGGCCGGGATGCCCCAGACGACGGTCACCCTGCTCGCCGGCCTCCAGAACACCCCGCGCGAACTCCACGAGGCCGCCGCGATGGACGGCGCGGGCGCCTGGCGCCGCTTCCGCACGGTCACCTGGCCCGCCCTGAGACCGGTCGCCTTCGCGATCACCGCGCTCAATTTTATTTGGAACTTCAACTCGTTCGCCCTGGTGTACGTCCTGACCAGCGGCGGACCCGGCGGGCGGACCCGCCTCCCGATGCTCTTCGCCTACGAAGAGGCCTTCCGCTACGGCCAGTTCGGCTACGCGGCCGCGATGGGACTCGTGATGGTCGCCGTGATCTCCCTCCTCCTCGCACTCTTCCTGGTGGGCCGGCTGACGGCAGGTGACGAGGCATGAGGACCGGCACCACCGGCCGCGTCGGCCAGTACGCCGCCCTTCTCGCCTATCTCCTCTTCCTCGCCTTCCCCTTCCTCTGGCTGGTCTCCACCGCCTTCAAGTCCCCGCGGGAGCTGGGCAGTCCGCACCCCACCTGGATCCCGCGCGACCCCACCCTCGACAACTTCCGCCAGGCCTTCGACGAACAGCCCCTGCTGCGTGCCGCGGGCAACTCCCTGCTCGCCGCGCTCGCCGCCGCCGTGATCGCCGTACTGATCGCGACCCCGCTCGCCTACGTCATGGCCCGGCACCGCACCCGGCTCGCGAAGGCCGCCACCGGCTGGGTGGTGGTCAGCCAGGCCTTCCCGCTGGTGCTGGTGATCATCCCGCTGTTCCTGGTGCTCAAGGAGCTGCGGCTGATCAACTCCCTCGCGGGGCTGGTGATGGTGTACGTCGTGTGGGCGCTGCCGTTCGCGCTGTGGATGCTCGTCGGATACGTCCGTGCCGTGCCGACCGAGCTGGAGGAGGCGGCCGCCGTCGACGGGGCCGGACGCCTGAGGACCCTGGTGTCGGTGACGGCACCGCTGCTCGCGCCGGGGATCGTGGCGACGGCGCTGTTCGCCTTCATCACCGCGTGGAACGAGTTCTTCTTCGCCCTGGTCCTGCTGAAGACACCGGAGAAGCAGACCCTGCCTGTGGTCCTCACCCACTTCATCGGCGCGGAGGGCGTCGCCGACCTTGGCCCGCTCGCGGCGGCCGCCTTCCTTGCCACCCTGCCCTCGCTGATCATCTTCGCGATCATCCAACGGCGTATCACCGGAGGCATGCTGGCCGGGGCGGTGAAGAGCTGATGCGCGCACGATGGATCGTCGTCCTCGTCCTGCTCCTCGCGGGATGCACCGGCACGCCCGACTCCGCCGGCGGCCCCGTCACCCTCCGCTTCCAGTCCCTCGCCTGGCAGGAGGAGTCCGTCGAAGCGAACAAGGCACTCGTGAAGGAGTGGAACGCGACCCACCCGGACGTGAGGGTCGAGTACGTGCAGGGGAGTTGGGACAGTGTCCACGACCAGCTGCTCACCTCCTTCGAGGGCGGCGAGGCGCCCGACATCATCCACGACGCCTCCGACGACCTCGCGGACTTCGCCTACGGCGGCTACCTCGCCGACCTGAGCGACCTGCTGCCCGAGCGGCTCAAGTCCGACATCCCGCAGCGGAGTTGGGACACGGCCACCTTCGGCGACGGTGTCTACGGCGTGCCCTTCCTCCAGGAACCCCGGGTGCTGATCGCCAACGCGAAGTGGCTGAAGGAGTCCGGCGTACGCGTGCCGACCCCCGAACACCCCTGGACCTGGGCGGAGTTCCGGCGCATCACGGACGAGCTCAGCGGCGCCGGGAAGTACGGTGTGGCCTGGCCGCTCAAGGAGCCCGTCTCCGCGACCCTCAACCTCTCCCTGTCGGCGGGCGGACAGCTCTTCCACCGGGGCGCCGACGGCAAGGTGACCATCCGCTTCGAGAAGGCCGACGAGACGGTGCCGCGCACGGTCCACGACCAGGCGAACACCGACCACAGCGCCTCGCCGACCACCCTCGGCAGCGGTGGCTCCGACACCCTGCCCGGCTTCTTCGGCGGCAAGTACGCGATGGTCCCGCTCGGCTTCTCCTACCGTCAGCAGATCGCCCAGCAGGCACCCAAGGGCTTCCGGTGGCAGGTGCTGCCCGCCCCGGCCGGCGCCGCCGGACTCACCCAGGGCGTCAGCCCGCAGACCCTGTCCGTCGCCGAGGACAGCCCGCACAAGAAGGAGGCCGCCGCGTTCATCGACTTCCTCCTCCAGCCGGAGAACATGGTCCGGCTGGCGCTCGGCGACTGGATGCTGCCCACCGGCACTGCGGCCCTCCAGGACCCCGCCCTGCGCACCGCGAAGGACGGCTGGGCGACGGGGACCGCCCTCGCCTCGCACCTCAGGTCGGCGCCCGCACAGTCCGTGCGCGGCTACCCCGAGTGGAAGGACAAGGTCGCCACCCCCGCCTTCCAGGAGTACTACAGCGGGGCCATCGGCCTCGGTGAGCTGCGGAAACGGCTGGAGGACGACGGAAACCTGGTACTGGCCCGCTACCAGCGCTGAAAACGGGTTGCCCCGGCCGGCGGGCCCCACCTAGCGTTCCGTCCGTGGCAGCGAACAACGCGATCATCTCGACCGGTCTCGGCCGGGGCAGTGCGCATTCCCAGCGGAAGCGCCGTGGCCCCGGAGCCCTGACCGGTCCGGGGAGCCACGCCCGCCGCCGCTGATCACACGCGGCCTGGTTCGTTCCTCACCCACTCTCCTTTCTTCCGGTCAGGGCCTTCGTCTGCCCTTCTCCCTCTTCCGGAAGACAAGGACCGCAGGCCATGGCCCGCCCCACGCGCGTTGCTCGCGCGCTCTCACAGAACTTCCTCGCCGACGCACGCGCCGCCGCGCGGCTCGCCGACCTCGCCGTGTCCGACCGGGAGGCGTTGCTTCTCGAAGTCGGCGCCGGAAAAGGCGCGTTGACCGAGCATCTCGCTCCGCGCTGCCGTCGGTTGCTCGCGTACGAGATCGACGAAAGGCTCGTGCCGACGCTCACCGACCGCTTCTCCGACCTGCCCCAAGTCGAAGTCGTGGCAGGGGACTTCCTCCGGGCGCGGCCTCCCCGCACGCCGTTCTCCGTCGTCGGCAACGTGCCGTTCTCCCGTACGTCGGCCATCGTCGACTGGTGTCTGCGGGCCCCGGCCCTCACCGACGCGACTCTCCTCACCCAGCTCGAATACGCCCGCAAACGCACCGGGGACTACGGGAGTTGGACCCTGCTGACGGTGCTGAGCTGGCCCCGGCACGAGTGGCGGCTGGTGGGGCGGGTCGGGCGGTACAGCTTTCGTCCCGTGCCGCGGGTGGACGCCGGGATCATCCGGATCGAGCGCCGCCGTACACCGCTGCTCGCCCCGGGGGACCTGCACGGCTGGCGCCGGCTGGTGGAACTCGGGTTCTCGGGGGTCGGCGGTTCGCTGCACGCGTCTTTGCGCCGGGAGCATCGACGGCACCGGGTCGACGAGGCGTTCCGTCGTGCCGGGCTCGACCGGGGCGTGCTGGTGGGGCAGGTCCCGCCCGAGTCGTGGCTGCGGATGCACGAGGTGCTCGCCTCATGAATCCCATCGGATGGACGAGACGTCTCGTCTCGCCTATGCTCTCCGTCATGACCAGCCGCTCGCACATCGCCATGTTCTCCACCGCCAACCACGGCCACGTGAACCCCAGTCTGGAAGTGATCCGGGAACTCGTCGCGCGCGGGCACCGGGTCACCTACGCCATCCCGCCCCTGTTCGCCGAGAAGGTCGCCGAGACCGGGGCGGAGCCGAAACTCTGGAACTCCGCGCTGCCCGGACCTGACGACGACCCGTCGGCCTGGGGCTCCGAGCTCCTCGACCACGTGGAGCTCTTCCTCGCCGACGCGATGCAGGCCCTGCCCCAGCTCGTCGAGGCCTACGACGGCGACGAACCGGATCTCGTCCTGCACGACATCACCGCCTACCCGGCCCGCGTCCTCGCCCACCGCTGGGGCGTCCCGGCGATCTCCCTCTCGCCGAACCTCGTCGCCTGGGAGGGGTACGAGGAGGAGGTCGCCGAGCCCATGTGGGCCGGGCCCAGGAGCACCGAACGGGGGCAGACCTACTACGCCCGTTTCGAGGGGTGGTTGGAGGAGAACGGCGTCGCACTGCACCCGGACGCCTTCGTCGGCCGACCCGACCGCTCCCTCGTCCTGATCCCCAAGGCCCTCCAGCCCCACGCCGACCGGGTCGACGAGCGGGTGTACACCTTCGTCGGCGCCTGCCAGGGCGACCGCGCCGCGCAGGGGGAGTGGCGGCGGCCGGCCACGGCCGAGAAGGTGGTCCTGGTCTCCCTGGGCTCCTCCTTCACCAAGCGGCCGGACTTCTACCGGGAGTGCCTGCGGGCCTTCGGCGACCTTCCCGGCTGGCACCTCGTGCTCCAGATCGGCACGCACGTGGATCCGGCCGAGCTGGGGACCGTACCGGCCAACGTCGAAGTACGGTCCTGGGTGCCGCAGTTGGCGATCCTCAGGCAGGCCGACCTGTTCGTGACCCACGCCGGGGCGGGCGGCAGCCAGGAGGGACTCGCGACCGCCACGCCGATGATCGCCGTACCGCAGGCCGTGGACCAGTTCGGCAACGCCGACATGCTCAGCGGGCTCGGGGTCGCCCGGCGCATCGACACGGAGGACGAGACCGCCGAGGCGCTGCGGGAGGCCGCCCTCGCGCTCGTCGACGATCCCGAAGTCGCCCGGCGACTCAAGGAGGTTCAGGCGGAGATGGCCCAGGAGGGCGGCACCCGCCGGGCCGCCGACCTGATCGAGGCCGAACTGGCCGCGCGCCGCGCATGAGTGAGGGCCCGTTGGCACCCCGGTCGCCAACGGGCCCTCGGTATCAGGGGGTTCAGTCCCGTGGGGGAGGGCTCAGACCCGCACCCGCTCACCCTCGTCGTCCCGGGCCGCGGGGGCCGCCACGGCGTCCGCGGTCTCGTCGTGGGTGAGGTCCGGCAGCCAGTGCAGCCACTTCGGCAGGTACCAGTTGCGCTCACCGAGCAGCGCCATGACCGCCGGGAGCAGCACACCCCGGATGATGGTCGCGTCGATGAGCACCGCGGCCGCCAGGCCCACGCCCATCTGCTTCATGGACTGCATGGACAGCGTCCCGAAGATCGCGAACACGGCGACCATGATGACGGCGGCGCTGGTGACGACACCGGCCGTGGTGACCACCCCGTGCTGGATCGCGTCCTTCGTCGTACGGCCCCGCAGGCGCGCCTCGCGGATCCGCGAGACCACGAACACGTGGTAGTCCATCGACAGGCCGAACAGGATCACGAAGAGGAACAGCGGCAGCCAGGTGATGATGGCACCGACGCCCTCCGCGCCCACCAGGGACGCGCCCCAGCCGTGCTGGAAGACCGCGACGAGGATGCCGTAGGCGGCGCCCACCGACAGCAGGTTGAGCACGATCGAGGTGATCGCGACGGTCAGCGAGCGGAACGACAGCAGCATCAGCACGAAGGCGAAGACCACGACGAACGCGAACACCGGCACGACCGCTCCGGTCAGCTGGTCGTTGAAGTCCTTGGACCCGGCGACCTGACCGGTGATAGGTGCCTCGAGACCGTCGACCTTGCCGAGGGTGGCCGGACGCACCTCGTCGCGCAGCTTGTCCAGGCTCTGACCGGCCTTGTCGAAGTCGGAACCGCCCACCAGCGGGACGTACACGAAGGCGAGGTTCTGCGCGTCGTGCAGCTTGATCTCGACCGGGCCGCGCGAGGCGCCCGAGGAGATCGCCCGCGCCTTGAAGTCGGCCAGCGCGGCGGTGACCTCGGGGGCGTTGATGTCGTCGGCCTTGACGACCACCTCGGCCGGCTCGGAGCCGCCGGGGAAGGAGTCGTTGACCCGGTTGTACGTCTGCACGATCGGCAGCGAGTCGCCGAACTCCTGGTCCAGGGTGAGGTTCTGGGTCTTCATGCCGAGCGCGGGCGCGGCGATCGCGAGCAGGGCACCGGCCGCGACCACGACCGAGACGACCGGCTTGGCGAGGACGCCCTTCAGCACGGCGGTCCAGAACCGGCTCTCCCGGTTCCCGGCCCGCTTGCGGCGCAGCCGGCTCTCCGGGTGCAGCCAGGGGATCTTGCCCTTCTCGACGCGCTCGCCGAGCAGCGAGAGCAGCGCGGGCAGCACGGTCACGGAACCGACCATGGCGACCGCCACCACCATCAGCGAGGCCAGGCCCATCGCCTCGAACTCGGCGAGCCCGGTGAACAGCATCCCGGCCATCGCCACGCACACCGTGACACCCGAGACGATGATCGCGCGGCCACTGGTGGCGGCGGCGATCCTCAGGGCCGTCTGCGAGTCCCGCCCGGCCTGCCGCTCCTCGCGCTCGCGGCGCAGATAGAACAGGCAGTAGTCGACGCCCACGGCCAGACCGACCAGCAGCATCACCGAGTTGGCGGTGTCGCTCATCGGCATCACATGGCTGACGATGCCCATCAGGCCCATCGTCGCCATGATCGCGCTGACCGCCAGCAGCACCGGCAGCAGCGCCGCGACCAGCGCGCCGAAGGCGATGAGCAGGATGCCGAGGGCCACCGGCACCGCGGAGAGCTCGGCCTTCTCGAAGTCGTCGCCGAACGCGTCGTCGAACGTCTTCATCATGCTCGCGCCGCCGATCTCCTCGATCCGCAGCGACTCGTGCTCCTTCTGCACCCCCTCGACGGCCTTCAGCACCGGCTCGACCCG
The DNA here is from genome assembly GCF_042669125.1 of Streptomyces sp. NPDC057253. Classification (NCBI taxonomy): domain Bacteria; kingdom Bacillati; phylum Actinomycetota; class Actinomycetes; order Kitasatosporales; family Streptomycetaceae; genus Streptomyces; species Streptomyces sp. NPDC057253. Next base: position 44,886 of record NZ_JBHUXV010000014.1, read on the forward strand.
CTCGCCCGCGGTGTCCGCCTCGCCGCGCATGTCGAACTGCACGAGGGCGCTGCGGCCGTCCTTCGAGATCGTCCCGGTGTCGTACGGCGAGGTCACGTCCGTGACCTTGCCGGTGCCCTCGACCGCCTTCATCACCGCGGCGACGGCGGTCCTGAAGTCGGCGTCGGTCGCCTTGCCGCCGGCGTCCCTGGCCTGGATGAGAACCGTCTCACTGGCCGGCTCGTCGATCCCGGCGTCCTCGATGATCTTCGCGGCGGTGTGGGTCTCGCCCTTCAGCTGGTCGCTGTCCTTGACGTCGACCCGGCCTGCCGCCGAGCCGAGTCCCATCGCCAGGACGACGAACAGCACCCAGATCCCGACGGCAGCCCATCGGTGCCGTGCGCTCCAGCCGCCGGCCCGGGCGGCCAGGCCCCGCACCTTCGTGTCTCCGTTCTCCATGACGGGCTTGCCCCCTAGGAAGCGGTGGCAGCCCCCTGCCGCCACCTTTCGCTTCGAAGGTATGAGCTGGATAAACCCTTCTCGTCGTGCTCTCCGGTGAAGTGCGGGGACCGCCGGCTCCTCCCAAGGGACCGCGCAGCCTCCGTACTGGGGAGGATCGTGACCCTTACATCTAACGGGCCTTGTGCGGGGCGGTGATCGGGGTCGGCGCGAGGCCCGTCCTAGGGTGTGCGCATGACGACCACGTATGCGGCGCTGCTGCGCGGAATCAACGTCGGGGGCAGCAGGAAGGTCCCCATGGCCGACCTGCGCACGCTGATGGAAGGCCTCGGCCACGTCGGGGTGCGCAGTCATCTCCAGAGCGGCCAGGCCGTGTTCACCGCCGACCACGGTGACGAGGAGTCCCTGGCCGCGGAGCTCGCGGGCGCGATCGAGGAACGGTTCGGCTTCGCGGTGGACGTGATCGTCCGCGACCACACCTATCTGAGGGCCGTCGCCGAGAACTGCCCCTTCCCGGCCGCCGAGCTGGAGGCCAAGCAGCTTCACGTCACGTACTTCTCCGCACCGGTCGACGAGGACCGCTACGCCGAGATCGACCGCGCCGCGTACCTCCCCGAGGAGTTCCGCCTGGGCGACCGTGCCCTGTACCTCTACGTCCCGGACGGCCTCGGCCGCTCCAAGCTCGCCGAACACCTTTCCAAGCCACGCCTGAACAAGGGCGTGATCGCCACCAGCCGGAACTGGAACACGGTCGTGAAGCTGGTGGAGATGACCGGTGCGTGACGCCGGCTCCGCCGTGGAGGCGGCTGTCGCGGGGGAGTCACGGCTCCTCGACCCCGAGGTGCGGGCCTCGCCGGAGCTGGTGGGAGCGCTGCTGCACCCCGAGTTCCACGAGTTCGGGGCGTCCGGGCGACACTGGGACCGGGCATCGATCATCGCCGCCCTCGCCGGGATCACGGACCAGGAGGCGGGACCGATCGTGCCGTCCGGCATGAAGGGCGTCGAACTCGCGCCCGGCCTCGTCCACCTCACCTTCGACACGGAGCACAACGGCAGCCGGGCCCACCGCAGTTCCCTGTGGCGGCTCACAGCCAACGGCTGGCTGCTGTACTTCCACCAGGCGACGCCGTACGGGGGGTGACCGGTCGGACGGTGGAGAAAGGCCACCGCGCCGACATGCGCCCAGGCCGCTGTGCGAGGCTCCTCTTATGCGCTACATCATCATCGGGGCAGGGGCGGTCGGTGGGGCCGTCGGCGGGCGGCTCGCTCAGGCCGGGTTCGAGGTCGTGCTGGTCGCGCGCGGGGCGCAGTACGCGGCGCTCAAAGACGGGGGACTGCGGTTGCGGGTGCCGGACGGGGAGTTCACGTACCGGCTGCCGGTCGTGGACGGGCCGGCCGAACTCGGCACCCTACGCGCCGACGACGTGCTCGTCCTCGCCGTGAAGACCCAGGACACCGAGGCCGCCCTGGCCGCCTGGGGCCCGGCCCCGGTGGAGGGCGGCGGCACGGCGGCCGGCCGGCTGCCGCTGCTGTGCGCGCAGAACGGCGTGGAGGGCCAGCGGATCGCCCTGCGCCGGTTCCGGCACGTGTACGGCGTCTGCGTGTGGCTGCCCGCCACCTACGTGGTGCCCGGGGTCGTCTCCGCCGCGGGCAGTCCGCTCACCGGCATCCTGCACCTGGGCGGGTATCCGCGGGGCACGGACGAGACCCTCCGGCTGATCGCCGCCGACCTGGAGAAGGCCAGGTTCGAGGCGCCGGTCGTGCCGGACCTGGCCCGCTGGCAGTACGCCAAACTGCTGGCCAACCTCGCCAACGCGGTCGAGGCCGTCACCGGTCCCGTCGAGGGCGAGGCGGCCCTTCAGTTCGTGAAGCGGGTCCGGGCGGAGGGCGTGGCCGTCCTCGACGCCGCCGGGATCGCGCACACGAGTGCCGAGGAACAGCACGCGCGACGCGGCGACAAGGTCACCCTGCTGCCCCTGGACGACGCCCCACGCGGCGGCGGCTCCTCCTGGCAGTCCCTGACCCGCGGCACCGGCACCGTCGAGGCCGACTACCTCAACGGCGAGATCACCCTCCTCGGCCGCCTCCACGGCGTCCCGACCCCCCTGAACGAACTCCTCCAGCACCTCGCCAACACCTTCGCCCGCGAACACCGGGAGGCAGGATCGATGCCCCTGGCCGAGCTGGTCCGGCTGGCCGACGAGGCCGAGGCCGCCGTAGCGGCGTAAGAACCCCTCACGCACTCACGGACAGCCGCAGCGCCCTCGCCGACGCGGCGTCGTACCGCCTGAGCAGCACCCGCGCCACCTCCGGCGCGGGGCCCAGCACCTCGGCCAGCACGTCCGCGTCCGCCGCGCCCCGCGCGATGCGGTCCGGGAGGAAGCCGGGAGCCAGGACGTACGGCGCCACGGCCACCCGCGCGCAGCCCAGCGCCCGCAGTTCCCGCACCGCGTCCTCGGTGCGGGGCAGGGCCGCGGAGGCGAACGCAGGCCGCACGGCGCACCAACCGGTGTGCCGCCACTCCCGCGCGATGTCAGCGATCACTGCGATCGCCTCCGGGTCGGTGGACCCCGCCGAGGCCAGCACGACCCCGGTCGAGGACTTGTCGGCGGGCGTCAACCCCGCCTCGTACAACCGGCGTTCGAGCGCCGACAGGAGCAGCGGGGACGGACCCAGGACCTCCGCCTGCCGGATCCGCAGCTGCGGCGGCGCCTCCCGCAGCACGGCCGGGATGTCCGCCTTCGCGTGGAACGCCCGCGTGAGCAGCAGGGGCAGCGCTACGACGTCCCGGACGCCCTCCGCCGCCAGCGACTCCAACACCCCCTGCACGGAAGGGATGTTGAAGTCGAGGAAGCCGGTCTCCACCCGCACGCCGGGGCGCAGCGAGCGCACCCGGCGGACGAGGGCGTGCACCGTCGCGGCGTGCCGCGGATCACGGCTGCCGTGGGCGATGACGAGGAGAACCGGCTTCATGGGATCAGCTCTTCACCAGCAGACCGCGGCTGCGCAGCACCCACCGCTCCAGCGGACTGAAGATCAGCAGGTCGATCGCGATACCGACGAACAGGATGAGCAGGATCGCCTCGAACACCATGGCCATGTCGCTGTTGGTGCGGCCGTTCTCCAGCAACTGGCCCAGGCCCACGCCCAGATCGGGGAACTGGGCGATGATCTCCGCGGCCATCAGCGAGCGCCAGGAGAACGCCCAGCCCTGCTTCAGACCCGCCACATAGCCGGGCAGCGCGGCCGGCAGGGTGACGTGCCAGATGCCCTTGACGCCGGTGGCCCCCATCGTGCGGCCGGCCCTGAGGAACAGCGGCGGCACCTGGTCGACGCCGGACACCAGGCCGTTGGCGATGGAGGGGACGGCGCCGAGCAGGATCACCGCGTACATCATGGAGTTGTTCAGCCCCAGCCAGATCACGGCCGGCGGCACCCACGCCACCGACGGCAGCGACTGGAGGCCGGACAGGATCGGGCCGATGGCCGCCCGGACGAACTTCACCCGGGCCACGATCAGGCCCAGCGGGGTGCCGATGAGCAGGGCGAAGAAGAAGCCCAGCAGACCGCGCGAGACGCTGGTCCAGATGTAGCCGAGCAGGTCGCCCGCGAGCCAGGCGTCCTTGAAGGTGGCACCCACGGCCGACGGCGAGGGCAGCTTGGAGGGGTCGTCGACCACCGGGTAGAGCAGGGTCCACACGACCAGGACCAGCGCGAGCGCGATGACCGGCGGCAGGACCTTGCCGACGAGGGTCTGACGCAGGGTGGGTCGGCCGGTGGCCTGGGTCTCCAGCGCGTCGAGGCCCGCTTCTACGCTCCCGGCCTCCTGGGCCGGTGTCGTGTCAGTGCTGGCCATGACGGCGGATCTCCCCACGCAGTTCTTCGGTGATCTCACGGGCCAGTTCGGCCACGGGCGCGTCCTCGATGCGACGCGGCTGCGGAATGTCGACCGTCCACTCTCGGGCGATCCGGCCCGGGCGGGAGGACAGCAGGATCACCCGCTGGGCGAGCCGTACCGCCTCGCGCACGTTGTGCGTGACGAACAGGACGGACACGCCGGTCTCCGCCCAGATCCGGGTGATCTCGTCGTGCAGCACGTCCCGGGTGATGGCGTCGAGGGCCGCGAACGGCTCGTCCATCAGCAGCAGGTTGCTCTCCTGCGCGAGCGCGCGGGCCAGGGCGACCCGCTGGCGCATACCGCCGGACAGCTCGTGCACGCGCTTGCCGTACGCGCCCTTCAGACGGACCAGTTCGAGCAGTTCCTCGGCCTTGGTACGCCGGTCGGGCTTGGCGACTCCCCTGAGTTTCAGGGCGAGTTCGATGTTCTTGCCCGCGGTCAGCCACGGGAAGAGGGCGTGCTCCTGGAACATCAGGGCGGGGCGGCCGTCCGTCGTGATGGACCCGGCGGTCGGGCCGTCGAGCCCGGCCACCAGGTTCAGCAGCGTGGACTTGCCGCAGCCCGAGGCCCCCAGGAGGGTGACGAACTCACCCGGCGCGACATCGATGCTGATGTCGTCCAGGACGAGCTGCTGTCCACCCGGTCCCGCGAAGGACTTCGAGACGTGATCCAGGCGTGCCGCGTACTCGACGGACTCGTCGGCCTTGGCGAGCGTGGTGGTCGTGGCCATGGTCGTCACCTCCTGGGAACTCTTCGGGGACCTGGGTCAGCTGGTGCCGAGACCGGCGGCGTCGACCGTGGGCTCACCGTCGGCCTTGAGGACCTTGTTGAGGATCGTGAGGTCGTAGATCCCGCTCAGGTTCGGCTTCTTCAGCAGACCGGCCTTGACCGCGTGCTCCGCCTCGGTGTTGAGGGTGGCGGCCAGCGGGTCGTTGGTGAACTGGATCGACTTCCAGGCCGGGTCCAGGACCTCGGGCTTGAGCGCCTTGCCGGAGTCCGCCTCCAACTGCTTGTTGGCCGCCGCCTTCGCCGCGTCCGGGTTGGCGTTGATCCACTTGTTGGCCTCGACGGACGCCTTCAGGACGGCCTCGACCGCCTTCGGGTGCTCCTTGAGGAAGTCCTGGCGCACGATGATGTTCGTGATCACGAACTTCTTGTCCGGCCACAGCGACGCCTCGTCGAGCAGCACCTTGCCGCCCTCGGCGACCAGCTTGGACGCGGTCGGCTCCGGCACCCACGCGCCGTCGATGGAACCGGCCTTGTAGGCGTCCGGCGTGATCTTGTTGTCGGTGCGGACGACGGTGACGTCACCCTTGCCGCTCTGCGCGTCCACCTTCCAGCCCTGGTCGGCGATCCAGTTGAGGAACGCCACGTCCTGCGTGTTGCCGAGCTGCGGCGTCGCGATCTTCTTGCCCTTGACGTCCTTCAGGGACTTGATCTTGTCGGGGTTGACGACCAGCTTCACACCGCCGGACGCGGAACCGCCGATGATCTTCAGGCTCTTGCCGCCCGACTTGACGTAGCCGTTGATCGACGGGGACGGGCCGATCCAGCCGATGTCGATCGACTTGGCGTTGAGGGCCTCGATCTCGGACGGGCCGGCGTTGAAGGTCGCGTACGACGCCTTGGTGGCGCCCAGCTCCTTCTGGAAGAAGCCCTTGTTCACACCGACGAGCGCGGTGCCGTGGGTGAGGTTGCCGAAGTAGCCGATCTTGACGGAGTCGAGCCCGTCGATCTTCTTGGCGCCGGCGGCGACCTTGGCGGTGTCGGTGTCCTTGGAGTCGGAGCCGTAGCCGCAAGCGGCGAGGGTGAGCAGCGGGAGCGCGGCGATGACCGCGAAGGAGCGGCGAAGAGCGGATGAAGCAGGCACGGGAGGTGTTCCTCTCGGAGGCCCGGCGGTCACGGTCTCTCAGGTCGTGGCCGGGAGGTCGGCAGGTTTGCGTCTACGGCTGTGGGGGGACGGGGCGCGCAAGCGGTGCGCGTACGTCAACGCACACATCGCGCCACCCCGCCCTGCCCGCTGCCGAGCGCGCCGCTGCCTACGCGGCCGCCCTCCTTCGCGAACGTGGAGTAGTAGTCGGTGGAGGTCATGTCAGAAGTCCCACCCGTCGTCCTCGGCCTCGTCCTTGACGGGCTCCGGGGACGCGAACGACTCGCCGACCATGCCCGCGGTGAGCGTGGTGCCGTCGTGCGGGTCGATGAGGATGAACGAACCGGTGCGCCGCGAGTCGGAGTAGGAGTCGACGGGCAGCGGCTCGGCGGTACGGATCTTCACCCGGCCGATGTCGTTGGCGACGAGCTGTCCCGGGTGCGGGTGCAGGGACAGATCGTCGAGCGTGAGCCGGGACGGGATGTCCTTCACGATCGCCTTGACCGTGCGGGTGCCGTGCTTGAGCAGCACCCGGTGTCCGACCGTCAGCGGGGCGTCGGCCACATGGCAGACGGTCGCCTCGATGTCCTGGGTGGTCGGCGGGGCGTCCTTGCTGGGCACCAGCAGGTCGCCGCGCGAGATGTCGATGTCGTCCTCCAGGAGGATCGTCACCGACTGGGTCGTCCAGGCCACGTCGACCGGCTCGCCCAGCAGGTCGATCCCGGCGATCTTCGTGGACCGGCCCGAGGGCAGCACGGTGACCTGCTCACCGACCCGGAAGGAACCGGCGGCGATCTGACCGGCATAGCCCCGGTAGTCGGGGTGCTCGGCGGTCTGCGGCCGGATCACGTACTGCACGGGAAGACGGGCGTGGCAGTGGCTCAGGTCGTGGGTGACCGGGACCGTCTCCAGGTGCTCCAGGACGGTCGGGCCGCCGTACCAGTCCATGTTCGCGGACGGCTCCACCACGTTGTCCCCGGCCAGCGCCGAGATGGGGATCGCGGTGATCTCCGGGACGCCCAGCTCGGTCGCGTACGCCGTGAACTCCTCGGCGATGGCGGCGAAGACGGACTCCTGGTAGTCGACCAGGTCCATCTTGTTGACGGCGAGGACGACGTGCGGCACCCGCAGCAGCGCCGCGAGGGCCGCGTGGCGGCGGGTCTGCTCCACGACGCCGTTGCGGGCGTCGATCAGGATCACCGTCAGCTCGGCCGTGGAGGCACCCGTCACCATGTTGCGGGTGTACTGCACATGGCCGGGGGTGTCGGCGAGGATGAACCGGCGCCGGGGGGTGGCGAAGTAGCGGTAGGCCACGTCGATGGTGATCCCCTGCTCGCGCTCGGCGCGCAGCCCGTCCGTCAGCAGCGCCAGGTCGGGCGCTTCCTGACCCCGGCTCAAAGAAGCCCGCTCCACGGCCTCCAGCTGGTCCGTGAGAACCGACTTGGAGTCGTGCAGCAGCCGTCCGACCAGGGTGGACTTGCCGTCGTCGACGGAGCCCGCGGTCGCGAACCGCAGCAGGGTCGTCTCCGAGAGCACCTCGGAAGTGGTCGTGCTCATCTCTAGAAGTACCCCTCGCGCTTACGGTCTTCCATCGCGGCCTCGGACATCTTGTCGTCGGCGCGGGTGGCACCCCGCTCGGTCAGCCGGGACGCGGCGATCTCGGTGATGACCTGCTCCAGCGTCACCGCGTCCGAGTCGACCGCGCCCGTGCAGGACATGTCCCCGACGGTCCGGTAGCGCACGAGCCGCTTCTCGACGGTCTCGCCGTCCTTGGGGCCGCCCCACTCACCGGCGGTCAGCCACATACCGCTGCGCGAGAAGACCTCGCGCTCGTGGGCGAAGTAGATCTCCGGCAGTTCGATCTCCTCGCGGGCGATGTACTGCCACACGTCCAGCTCGGTCCAGTTGGACAGCGGGAAGACACGGACGTGCTCGCCGGGCGCGTGCCGGCCGTTGTACAGGTTCCACAGCTCGGGGCGCTGACGGCGCGGGTCCCACTGGGAGAACTCGTCCCGCAGCGAGAACACCCGCTCCTTGGCGCGGGCCTTCTCCTCGTCCCGGCGGCCGCCGCCGAAGACGGCGTCGAACTTCTCCGCCTGGATCTTCTCCGTGAGCGGCAGCGTCTGGAGCGGGTTGCGGGTCCCGTCCGGACGCTCCTTCAGCACACCGCGGTCGATGTAGTCCTGGACGGAGGCCACATGGAGGCGCAGCCCATGGGCGGCCACCACACGGTCGCGGTACTCAAGGACCTCGGGGAAGTTGTGTCCCGTGTCCACATGCAGCAGCGAGAAGGGGATCGCCGCGGGGGCGAACGCCTTCAGCGCCAGGTGCAGCATGACGATGGAGTCCTTGCCGCCGGAGAACAGGATCACCGGCCGCTCGAACTCGCCCGCCACCTCACGGAAGATGTGCACCGCCTCGGACTCCAGCGCGTCCAGGTGGGAGAGGGCGTACGGGGCGTCCGTACCGTCCTGCACCGTCGCAACGGTCGTCGTCATGCCAGTCCCCTCTCGGTGAGCAGCGCGTGGACCGCGGCGGCGGACTCCTGGACGGTCTGGTCCTGCGACTCGATCCGCAGATCGGGCGACTCGGGCTCCTCGTAGGGGTCGTCGACCCCGGTCAGCCCGGACAGCTCACCCGCCGCCTGCTTGGCGTACAGACCCTTCACATCGCGTACGGAGCACACCTCGACCGGGGTCGCCACGTGCACCTCGATGTAGGCGGCGCCGCTCTCCTGGTGCCGCTTGCGGACCGCCTCACGGCTGTCGGCGTAGGGCGCGATGACCGGGACCAGCGCCTTGACGCCGTTGCGGGCGAGCAGTTCGGCGACGAAGCCGATGCGCTGCACGTTGGTGTGCCGGTCCTCGCGGCTGAAGCCGAGGCCCGCGGAGATGAACTCGCGGATCTCGTCGCCGTCGAGCACCTCGACGAGGTGGCCCTCCTCGCGCAGCCGGCCGGCCAGCTCGTACGCGATGGTGGTCTTGCCGGCACTCGGCAGACCCGTGAGCCAGACGGTGGCTCCGGTCGTCACGTGCAACTCCTTGTCGGTGGCGGTCATCCGTGCAGCCCGCACTCGGTCTTGGCGCGCCCGGCCCAGCGGCCGGCGCGCGCGTCCTCGCCCTCCAGGACACGGCGGGTGCAGGGGGCGCAGCCGACGGACGCGTAGCCGTCCATCAGCAGGGGGTTGGTGAGCACACCGTGCTCCTGGACGTACGCGTCCACGTCGTCCTGGGTCCAGCGGGCGATGGGGGAGACCTTGACCTTCTGCCGCTTCTCGTCCCAGCCGACGACCGGGGTGTTCGCCCGGGTCGGGGACTCGTCGCGGCGCAGTCCGGTCGCCCAGGCCACGTAGTCCTTCAGGCCCCGCTCCAGCGGCTCGACCTTGCGCAGCTTGCAGCACAGGTCGGGGTCGCGGTCGTGCAGCTTGGGGCCGTACTCGGCGTCCTGCTCGGCGACGGTCTGGCGCGGGGTGAGGGTGATGACGTTGACGTCCATCACGGCCTCGACCGCGTCCCGGGTGCCGATGGTCTCCTCGAAGTGGTAGCCGGTGTCGAGGAAGACGACGTCCACGCCCTTCCTCGCGCGGGACGCGAGATGGGCGACCACCGCGTCCTCCATGGAGGAGGTCACGCAGAAGCGCTCGCCGAAGGTGTCGACCGCCCACTGGAGGATCTCCAGCGCGGAGGCGTCCTCCAGGTCGCGGCCCGCCTGCTCGGCGAGGGCCTTGAGGTCGTCGGTCGTGCGCTCTTCCCGAAGCGCGGTCATATCTGGTCTCCCCCTGCGTCGTTGGGCTGGAGGCCCCGGGCGAGCAGCCCGAGGAACTTCAGCTGGAATGCGCGGTTGCAGGCCGCGCATTCCCAGGCGCCGTGGCCCTGCTCGCTCGGACGCAGGTCCTCGTCGCCGCAGTAGGGGCAGTAGAAGGGGGCGGCCCGCTCGCTCACGACAGGGCCTCCTCGGAGGCGCGGGAGGCCCAGGCGGCGAACCGCTCGCCGTCCTCGCGCTCGGCCTGGAACCGCTTCAGGACCCGCTCGACGTAGTCGGGCAGCTCCTCGGCGGTGACCTTCAGGCCACGCACCTTGCGGCCGAACCCGGCCTCCAGACCCAACGCGCCACCGAGGTGCACCTGGTAGCCCTCGACCTGCTCGCCCCTGTCGTTGAGGACCAGCTGCCCCTTGAGACCGATGTCCGCGACCTGGATACGGGCGCAGGCGTTCGGGCAGCCGTTGAGGTTGATGGTGAGCGGCTCGTCGAACTCCGGGATCCGGCGCTCCAGTTCGTCGATCAGCGAGGCGCCGCGCGCCTTGGTCTCGACGATGGCGAGCTTGCAGTACTCGATGCCGGTGCAGGCCATGGTGCCGCGCCGGAAGGACGAGGGCTTCGCCGTGAGGTCGAGCGCCTCCAGGGCCTCGACCAGCGGCTGGACCTGGGCCTCCTCGACATCGAGGACGATCATCTTCTGCTCGACGGTGGTCCGGACCCGGCCCGAGCCGTGGGCCTCGGCGGCCTCGGCGATCTTTGTCAGCGTGGTGCCGTCGATCCGGCCGACGCGCGGGGCGAAACCGACGTAGTAGCGGCCGTCCTTCTGCTTGTGCACACCGACGTGGTCGCGCCAGCGGCCCGAGGGCTCGGCGGGCGCGGGACCGTCGACCAGCTTGCGCTTCAGGTAGTCGTCCTCCAGGACCTGGCGGAACTTCTCCGGGCCCCAGTCGGCGACGAGGAACTTCAGCCGGGCGCGGGTGCGCAGCCGCCGGTAGCCCCAGTCGCGGAAGATGCCGACCACGCCGGCCCACACCTCGGGCACTTCCGCCAACGGCACCCAGGCGCCGAGCCGGACGCCGAGCTTGGGGTTGGTGGACAGGCCGCCGCCGACCCACAGGTCGAAGCCGGGGCCGTGCTCGGGGTGCTCGACCCCGACGAAGGCGATGTCGTTGATCTCGTGGACCACGTCAAGAAGGGGGGAGCCGGAGATCGCCGTCTTGAACTTGCGCGGCAGGTTGGAGAACTCCTTGCTGCCGATGTACCGCTCGTGGATCTCGTCGATGGCGGACGTGCCGTCGATGATCTCGTCCTCGGCGATGCCCGCGACCGGCGAACCGATGATCACGCGCGGGGTGTCACCGCAGGCCTCGGTCGTGGACAGACCGACCGCCTCCAGGCGGTTCCAGATCTCCGGGACGTCCTCGATGCGGATCCAGTGCAGCTGGATGTTCTGCCGGTCGGTGACGTCCGCGCTGCCGCGCGCGAACTCCTCGGAGATCTCGCCGATCACGCGCAGCTGCTGGGTGGTGAGGCGTCCGCCGTCGATCCGCACCCGCAGCATGAAGTACTTGTCGTCCAGCTCCTCCGGCTCCAGGATCGCGGTCTTGCCGCCGTCGATCCCGGGCCTGCGCTGGGTGTACAGCCCCCACCAGCGCATACGCCCGCGCAGGTCGTTGGGGTCGATCGAGTCGAAGCCGCGCTTCGAGTAGATCGTCTCAATGCGTGTCCGCACATTGAGACCGTCGTCGTCCTTCTTGAACTGCTCGTTGCCGTTGAGCGGGGTGTGGTGCCCCGCGGCCCACTGACCCTCACCGCGGTGACGGCTCACCTTGCGGCGGGGCGCTGCGGCGGCAGGGTTCTGCGGGGTGGCGGCCATGGTTGTTACGTCCTTCGGGACAGGCGGAAAGCGGCTCTTACCTGCGCGTACGGGCGCATGGGTATATCTGCGCGGCGTTGCGCGGGGAGGAGAACGAGGGGGGGTACCGGGTGACGCTGCGGCTCGTCAGCGCACCGGACAGATGGCGCTGGACATGCGGCCGAGGTCGACGTGCCGCCGACTCACCAAGGCAATTCCAGTTCCAGACATGACGGAAGCGTGTCACGGCGATCTGGACACAGTCCAGCTTTATCCGCCATGTGGACACCCTTGTCTCGTCAGGTGAGACAAGGGTGTCGTTGGTCACAAAGATCGCGGGACCTCTTGTTCCCGCAGGTCAGGCCGGATACGCCCCGGGCCAGGGACCCGGTGCGGGCACCTCCGCCTCCTCCTCGACCTTGGTGTCGAAGAGCTTGAAGCCACGGCGCTGGTAGTTGTCCATCGCGTGCTCGCCGTCCTTGCTGCACGTGTGCAGCCACACCCGCTTGGTGTCCGTCAGCCCCGGCCAGCGGTCCGCGAGGTCCCAGGCGCGGGCGGTGCCGTAGGACAGGAGGTGGCCGCCGATCCGCCGGCCGCGGAAGGCCGGGATCAGGCCGAAGTAGACGATCTCCACGACCCCGTCGTCCTGGGGCTCCAGCTCGACGTATCCGGCGGGGGTGCCGCGGTCGTAGGCCACCCAGGTCTCCACACCCGGCCGCTCCAGGTGCTCACGCCAGCGCGCGTACGTCCAGGAGAGCCGGTCGGTCCAGCGGATGTCCCCGCCCACCGAGGCGTACAGATAGCGGCTGAACTCGGGGGAGGGGAGCTCGGCGCGCCGGACGCGCACGTCGCCGTCCGGGACGGCGGCCGGGAGGAGGTCGGTCGGGGCGGTCTGTTCCAGGGACCAGGTGGTCACGGGGATGTTCGGCATGGAGGCCAGGGAATCATCTACCCGAGAGATCTGTCGATCGAGGCCAGCGGTAGCGCGAACAGCACCCGGCCCGACTGCGACCACACCTCGCCGGTCTCCTCCCAGTACGACAGGGACTCCGACTCCCCGCTCCAGCAGTTGCGGGACTCGTCCGTGCCGCAGCGGGTCGCCCTGGCGGTGGAGGAGGTGGTGGTCTGGCGCCACAGGGTGCCGTGGTCGCCCTCGGTGTCGGCCGCCCGGCCCAGGTACCACCGGGAGTCGTACGACAGCACCGGGCCCGACCCGGCGGCCTTGGTGACGTAGGCGTCGTGCACGCGCGCGTAGCCCGCGGCATCGGTGGCGAGGAGCCCCGCGCGGTCGGTGGCGCCGCTGAAGTCGTAGCGCCACAGCCGCGTGCCCCCCTCGTCGCCCGGGGACACCCACTCGCTCGCGACCAGGGAGTCGGGGGTGGTGGTGCGGTCCAGCGCGAGGTAGTCGGGGCGGGCGGCGCCCGCGTCGCCGGTCAGGCGGTAGGAGCCGACCGCGGGCAGCACCCACTGGGCGCCGTGCGCCGACCAGCCGCCGCGGACCTTGCCGACCGCGGCGCTGTCGACGCTGGCCCGCTGGACGCGGTTCATGTCATAGACGTAGAGCGCGTCGCCGTCGTCGCCGCTCGCGGTGACCAGCAGTTTGTTCTGGTACCAGACCATGCCGGAGACCTGGGAGAACAGGCCGCGGAAGTCGCGCCCGCCGTCGACCGGGACGGCCAGCAGGGCCCAGGAGTAGGTGGGGCGGTCGAGGTCGTCGGCGTTGACGAAGGCGACCCGGGCCAGGCCCCCGTCCTGCGCCGCGGGGCCGGTGCGGCTCCACGCCGAGAGGATCACGCGGTGGGTGCCCCACATGCCGTCGTCGTCGGCGTCGCCGGAGGTGGTGACCGCTCCGGCCCGCCAGGACCGGGTGTCGGCCGCGTCCCAGCAGTACGCGGCGGTGGCCGTGGGTGCAACAGGCAGCGCCCGGCGCTCCCCGGCGGTGCAGTCGATCGCGTCGCGCAGGCTCCGGTCGGCGGAGTCGAGGACCGCGGAGACGCCGACGGGGCGTCCCATCGCGGACGAGAGCCGGTCGAGCGTCCGCTCGGGGACCAGGGACTCCTTCAGCCGCAGCGGGGTGGTCTCGGCGGCGGCGAGGGGCTTCAACTCCCCGGGATTGGCGGCCACGGTGGCCTGGGAGGCGCTGATCATGGTGGCGGCGGCGGTCAGCGCGAGCGCGGTCCCGGCCAGGAAGGCGCGCAGGGCTTGGCCGCGCTTTTGCCTGCGGTGTCTGCCACGTTGCTTCATACGTCCTCCCGAGGCGGGCCAACTGCGCCTGATGATCCGTACGTTGACCGAGGAGCAGGTGGGGTGGCCCGTAGAGGCACACTACGGCAGTCAGGCACCGCTGGGGACGAAGACCCTGCAATTATGCGGAAGATGCGCCCAGATCGAGGGTTTTCACTCGGTCTCGGTGGTCCTGCGGGCCCCGAGCACCGCCGGGGCCGTCGAATGCGGCAGCACATCGCCCGGGTTGTCCGGAAGCAGCACCTCCACCTCGGCGTCCTCGCAGAAACGATACGGCCGATGCTCCAGGAACGCCCCGAGATACCGCCGTACCCGGGACATCTCCGCCCGGACCGTGACCGTACGGCCCGGATCGCCGAACATGTCCTCGGCCAGGCCCGCCGCACTGCGGCCCGAGCGGTGCAGGGCGAGCAGATAGAGCAACTCGGCGTGCCGGGGGCTCAGTTCGTGACACCAGGTGCCCGCACCGCCCCACACCGTCACCGTCCAGCGGCGTGGGTGCGCGAGGTCGAGGACGATCCGGGTCACGCCGGGCGGTTCCGGCTGGTCGGCGACGCGGATCAACCAGCCGCCCGCCAGCGGCTCCAGCGTGCACAGACCGAGCGCGGGCAGCCACCGGCGGCCCGCCGACGGCGACTTGGGCAGCGCGATCCGGTTCGCGTACGGCATTCCCGTGACCGCCGCCGTCCAGCCCTCCCGGTCCACCACCAGGGCTCGGCCGGCCAGCCGGGCCAGCACCGGTGCTGCCACCGCCCGCAGCTGCTCCAGCGAGGTCAGATGCAGCTCGCGCAGCCGGGACTCGGCGAGCTTGGCCACCGAGTCGACCCAGGCGAGCGTGGCCGGATGCATGGTGTCCAGCGGTCCGCTCACGTCGACCACACCGATCAGCCGGCCGTCCCGCGGGTCCTTGATGGGGGCGCCGGTGCAGGTCCAGGAGGTCTGCGAGCGCACGAAGTGCTCGGAGGCGAACACCTGCACGGGTCGGCGCACCACCACCGGGGTGCCGATGCCGTTCGTGCCGACGACGTTCTCCCGCCAGTCCGCGCCCAGTTCGAAGCCGATGCTGTCGGCCTTGCGCAGCACCGGGGAGCAGCCCTCCCGCCACAGCACCCGGCCGTCCTCGTCGGCGACGACCATGATGTGGTGGGCGACGTCCGCCACCGCCAGCAGGCCGTCCCTGAGCACCGGCAGGACGTGCCGCAGCCGGGTGGCCTCCCGGCGCCGCTGCACCTCCTCCGGGGGCAGCAGCCCTGACCGGAAATCGTGGTCGGGGTCGACACCGCCGCGCAGCATGCGGCTCCAGGACTCCTCGATCACGGGACGCGGGGCGAGGGGGGCGCGCCGGCCCGACAGGGTGGCGGAGCGGACCTCGCTGAGGACCCGGGCCGCGCGTGCCGAGTCCACGGCGGCCAGCTGGGTCACGTGTGTCGGCGAGAGCGGCACGGGTCCGTCCTTCCGGTCCGTCGTGGGTGTCCGTCTTGACTGTCCGTCCAATAGTGCCGCTCGTGTTCTGGGAAGGTACACAGTCCGGCCACAGTCGCCAGGAAGTTGCAACCCCCTGCAACCCTGGTGGTGTGCTCCGGCTTGTTTGAAACTTGACCCAACGTCGTCTCGCAGCGGCGTTTTTCGGCCTCTGGGCCAACTCGGGGGTGGTGCCGTGTCGGCGCAGCACCACCCCCGTCTCCGACGGTTCGGCCGGGGGCCTACGGGGGTGCCTCGTGGGGTGCGTTTGCGGCTGCGGCCCGGTGGGGGCTTGTCGCGCCCCGCGGCGGAGCCGCACATCGACACAGCCCCGCGCCCCTTCGGTCAGGCCTGCGGCCTTGACCGATCCACTACCTTCGCCAGGTCGAGAGTCGTGGGCAGGGTGCCGAAGGACGATCCCGCGTCTCCTCCCAGGCGGGAGGCGCAGAAGGCGTCGGCCACCTCCGGGGGTGCGTGGCGGACCAGGAGGGAGCCCTGGAGGACCAGGGCCAGGCGTTCGGTGAGGTGTCGTGCGCGGCCCTCGATGTTCTCCAGGTCGGCCAGTTCCGTGAAGAGGCTCTTGGTGGCCGCGTCCAGGCGGTGGTCGGCGCCTCGGGTGCGGCCGATCTCCAGGAGGTAGGCGTTCAGGGCCTGGGGCTCTTTCCGGAGGACCCGCAGGACGTCCAGGGCCTGGATGTTGCCGGCGCCCTCCCAGATCGAGTTGAGGGGGGACTCCCGGACCAGGCGGGGCAGGCCCGACTCCTCCACGTAGCCGTTGCCGCCCAGGCACTCCGCGGCCTCCGTGACGAGGGGCGTGCAGCGCTTGGTGATCCAGTACTTGGCCGCCGGCACCGCGATCCTGAGGAAGGCGCGCTCCTGCTCGTCGCCCCGGTCGTGGGCGGCCGCCAGGCGCAGCGCGAGGGTGGTGGCGGCCTCGGACTCCAGGGCCAGGTCGGCCAGGACGTTGCGCATCAGGGGCTTGTCGACGAGCTTGCCGCCGAAGGCCTCGCGGTAGGTGCAGTGGTGGATCGCCTGCGCCACCGCCTGGCGCATCAGGCCCGCCGAGCCGAGGGCGCAGTCCAGCCGGGTCGCCGAGACCATCTCGATGATGGTGCGGACCCCACGGCCCTCGTCCCCCACCCGGCGGGCCCAGGTCCCGTCGAACTCGACCTCGGCGGAGGCGTTGGAGCGGTTGCCGAGCTTGTCCTTGAGGCGCTGGAGGAGGAACGGGTTGCGGGTGCCGTCCTCCAGGACCCGGGGGACGAGGAAGCAGGTGAGTCCGCCGGGGGCCTGGGCGAGGACCAGGAAGCCGTCCGACATGGGGGCCGAGCAGAACCACTTGTGGCCGGTGAGTTCGTAGGTCTCGCCGTCGGGGAGGGGGCGGGCGGACGTGGTGCAGGACCGGACGTCGCTGCCGCCCTGCTTCTCCGTCATGCCCATCCCGAACAGCGCCCCCGCCTTGAGGTGGGCGGGCCGCAGCTCGCGGTCGTAGACCGTGGACGTGAGGCGGGGTTCCCACTCGGCGGCGAGGTCCGGGTCGGTGCGCAGGGCGGGTACGGCCGCGTGGGTCATCGACAGGGGGCAGCAGTTGCCCGCGTCGACCTGGGTCCACAGCAGGAAGGCCGCCGCCCGCCGTACGTGTCCGCCGGGGCGGACCCAGGCGGCGGTCAGGCCCGCGGCGACGCCCTTGCCGAGCACGCGGTGCCAGGCAGGATGGAACTCGACCTCGTCGACACGGTGGCCGTGGCGGTCGTGGGTGCGCAGCCGGGGCGGGTTCTCGTTGGCCTGGGCACCCCACTCCTGCACCTGCGCGGAGCCGCAGGCCCGGCCGAGCGCCGACAGCTCGCCGTGCACCTCGTCGAGCAGGGCCGGGTCGAGGTGGCGTTCGACGGCCTCCTTCAGAGCGAGGTCGGCGCCGTAGACGTCGTAGCCGATCAGGGGTGGGGGCTGGTTGGTCACGGTGTGCGTGGTGCCTGCCATGCCTGCGAAAGTACCCCGGGGTGCGGGGCAGGTCACATGACGGACACGGGGCAGGTCGCAGGGGGTGTTCCGGTCGAGCCGGTTCCCCTGTGACCCGGCGGGGCGTGGGGGGCTCCCCGCCGGGCCGTGCCGAGCGCACCCGTGGGCGGCCGTCAGGCCAGGTGGGCCATCGCCTCCGCCGGTTCGTGCAGCGGGTCCGCCTCGGGGGTGCCGTGGGGCCAGTCCGCGCGGTACACCGTGTCCAGGTAGCGCTCGCCGAGGTCCGGGGCGATCGCGACCGCCGTGAGGCCGCGGCGGCCGTGTGCGGACAGCCACTGGTGGGCGCCGCTGACGACCGTGCCCGTCGAGCCGCCGAACAGGAACCCCCGGGCGGCCAGCCGGCGGCAGGCCTGGAGGGTGTCCGGTTCCTCGACGAGGACCACGTCGTCGATGTACGACCTGTCGAGCAGCTGCGGCGGCACGCTCGTGCCGAGACCCGGGATCAGACGTACTCCGGGCGGCCCCCCGAAGGTGACCGAGCCGACGCTGTCGACGGCCACGATCCGCACCGGACGTCGCCACTGCCAGAACCAGCGGGCGCACCCCATCAGGGTCCCGGTGGTGCCGGCCCCGACGAACAGCACGTCCAGGTCCGGGAAGCGCCGCGCGATCTCCGGCGCCGTGGTGCGGTAGTGCGAGCGCCAGTTGCCCTGGTTGCTGTACTGGTTGAGCCACACGTACCGCTCGTCCGAGGCGCACAGCGCGCGCACGTAGGCGAGCCGGGCGCCCAGGTACCCGTCGTGCAGGTTCGGCTCCCTGACCACGTGCACCCGGGTGCCGAGCGACTCCATCAGCCGGATCGTCGTCAGGTTGCACCGCGAGTCCGTCACGCACAGGAACCGGTAGCCCCGGCTCGCGGCGATCATGCTCAGGGCCACCCCCAGGTTCCCCGACGACGACTCGACCAGGATCGACCCCGGCCGCAGGGTGCCGTCGCGCTCGGCGGCGTTCACCATCTCGCGGGCCGCCTTCAGCTTGATCGACCCGGCGAAGTTGAAGCCCTCGCACTTCAGGTACAGCGGAAGCTCCAGCGCCGCCCGCAGGTCGACGTAGAGGTCCGACTCGTTGAACTCCGAAGGATCGGATATGACGGGCATGACGCCCCCCTCCTCATGCGCGCAGCTCGTTCAGCCGTACCGGCGCAGCTCGTTGAAGAACCCGTCGACGACGTGCAGTTCGCCGCGCCGGGCCAGTTCGTCGTGGACGTACCGGCCGACGGCGAGGTCGAGCACCCCCAGCCCGAAGGGGGAGAACACCACCGTCCGGTCCGTCGGGACGGTCACCCGTCCGGTCAGCACGTCGTCCAGCGTGCCGTCGATGAAGTCCCTGCTCCCCGTGCGCTGTTCGGCCAGATGCGGGGAGGTCTCGGCCTTGAGGCAGTGCTCCACGTCGTCGACGAAGTTGGCGGACGCGAGCAGGATCTCCGGGTCGAGATCGCGCAGGGACACATGCAGGACCAGGGGGTGATGGCCGAACCACGACGGATCGTGGACGTGCGGCTTGCCGGCGACCGTGGCGAAGACGACCAGGTCGCTGGAGCGGATCAGGGATTCGGCCGACTCGTGCACGACCGCCTTCCCCGGCGCCCCGGACCGCTCCAGATAGCCGCGGAACCCGGCGGCGCTCTCGGCGGACAGGTCGTGCACGCCCGTCTCCTCGAACTCCCAGCCGGTGGCGGTGAGATGGGTGTGGATGTAGCGGGCGATCAGCCCGGTGCCGATGAACCCGACCCGGGTCGGGCGGACCCGGCCCGCGCTGAGCCTCCCGGCCGCCAGCGCCGCCGACGAGGCGGTGCGCGTGGCGCTGATGACCGAACTCTCCAGACAGGCGAACGGGTAGCCGGTGTCGGGGTCGTTGAGGATCAGTACCGCGGAGGCCCGCGGCAGCCCGGACCTGGTGTTCTCCGGGAAACTGGAGATCCACTTCAGCCCGTCGACCCTGAGCGGTCCGCCCAGCGAGGCGGGCAGCGCGATGATCCTCGACGTCGGGCGGTCCGGGAACCTCAGGAAGTACGACGGCGGGTTCACCGAGTCGCCCGCGCCGTGCAGCCGGTACACGGCCTCGACGAGGTCCGCGATCTCCGGTTCCCGTCCGGCGAGGGCCTGTTGGACCTGGGCGCCGGTGACGAGCGCGAAGGAAGGAGCGCCGACGGTGCTCATACGCCGCTCACCTCGCCGTCGGCGCGCAGCACCGGGTCGCCGAGCGCGGCCAGCACCTCGCGCGGTCCCTCGAAGGGCTCGCGGCCGTGTGCCGTACGGATGTTGTCGACGAGCAGGAGGTCGCCGTCCTGCCAGGGCTCGCGCACGGTGTGGGCGTCGTAGACCTCGTTGATCGTGCGGACGACCTCGGAGGAGATCGGACTCCCGTCGCCGAAGCGGGTGTTGAAGGGCAGTCCGTCCGCGCCGTACATCTCCACCAGGTACTCGTGCACTTCGGGCTCCATGGTCCACTCGTTGAGGAACGCGATCTGGTTGAACCAGCACGGCAGGCCGCCGGCCGGGTGCCGGAGCACCGCTCCCCGCCGCTGCCGGGTGTGCAGGGAGCCGTCGTCCTGCCAGGCGAACTCGATGGCGCGCCGACGGCAGTAGTGCTCGACGGCCGCGCGGTCGTCCGTGCCGAACGCCTCCTCCACGGACGCGCCGATCTCGTCGTGGTAGGCCCGGGTCAGCAGCCAGCCCTCCCGCTCGAAGCGGGAGACCAGCTCGCGGGGCAGGTCCCGCAGCACCGCCGACGCGTCGGCGAGCGCGGTCGCGCCCCCGCTGCCGGGTGCCTCCAGACAGGCGAACAGCAGCAGGCCGGGGAACTCCAGGCCGTAGCTGACCTCGTGGTGCATGCACATCTGCTGGTTCGGCGGCCACTTGGTCGACGAGTACATGCCGTCCGCGTAGCGGCGCCGGGGCGCGAAGGGCTCACGGTCGGGCATGAGGCCCTCGGTCAGCCGCCGGAAGACCGCCTCGGCGCTCCCGGGGTCGGCCAGCCCCAGCCCGCGGACCAGGACACAGCCGTGCTCCTGGACCAGGGCCCGGAGCGGGTCATGGTGCTCGGCGGCCCAACTCGCCGCGTCACCGCCGGACTTGGCGTGCAGGACCGGAGGAGTGCCCGGCGCCAGGTCCAGGTACGGAAGCAGACTCGTGGATGACATCTCGGGTTCCTTTCAGCCGCGCCGGTCGAGCAGGTCCGCCAGGTCCGCGAGGACCGGATGGCGGACGACGTCCTTGAGGGTGATCGCCCGGTCCAGGGCGATCGCGAGACGCACGGCGGACAGCGAGCTGCCACCGCGGTCGAAGAAGTGGTCGCGGCGGCCGATCCGGTCGGCGGGCACGCCCAGCACCTCGGCCCAGGCCTGGGCCAGCCGCCGCTCACCGGCCGTCAGCGGCCCCGCGGCCGCGGACCCCTCGCCCGCCGTCCCGGGCCCGCCGGCCGCACCGGCCTCCAGGTCCTCGGCGAGTGCGGTGAGAGTACGGCGGTCGGTCTTGCCGTTGGCGGTCAGCGGCAGCCGCTTTCGCCAGTGCACGACGGCGGGCAGCATGTACGACGGCAGCGACGCGGCCAGCCGCTCCCGTACCGTGTCCGCGCCGACCGGCTCGGGCCCGGTGCAGAACGCGGCGAGCCGGCTGCCCCGGACGACCACGACGGCACCGTCGCGCACCCCGTCCACCCGCAGCAGCGCGTTCTCGATCTCGCCGATCTCCACGCGGAACCCGCGGATCTTGACCTGGGTGTCCCTGCGACCGAGGAACTCCAGCCGGCCGTCCGCCCGCCAGCGCCCCACGTCACCGCTGCGGTAGAGCCGCTCCCCGGGCCGGTACGGATCCGCCATGAAGGCGGCCGCGGTGCGCTCCGGGTCGTTGACGTACCCGCGCCCCACGCACACCCCGGAGAAGACGATCTCGCCCGGCGCGCCGAACGGAACCGGGACCAGGTCCTCGTCGACCACGTACACCCGCACATTGCGCACCGGCCGCCCGAGCGGCACCCGGTCGCCGTCCGGCACCCGGTCCATGACCTCGTGGTTGGTGTCGTCCGACGTCTCCGTCAGGCCGTAGGCGTTGGCCAGCCGGATGCCGGGGGCGACGGCGAACCAGCGCTGCACCAGCTCCCGCTTCACCGCCTCGCCGGTCACCGACACACAGCGCAGACCGGTCAGTTCACGCGGCCGCTGCCCCAACTCGGCGAGCACGGCCTCCAGATACGACGGCACGATCTGGAGCACGTTGACCCCGCCCCGCACGACCGTGTCCACGAACCGCGGCACGTCGAGAACAGTCTCCTGGTCGACGATCAGGGTCCGCCCGCCGACGACCGGCCCGGCGAGCAGCTGCCACAGGGAGATGTCGAAGCACTGCGGCGCGGTCTGCGCGACCACGTCGTCCTCGCCGATTCCCAGGTCCTCGACCTTGGCGAGCACATGGTTGAGGAACCCGGCGTGCTCGCACATCGCGCCCTTGGGTTCACCGGTGGAGCCGGACGTGAAGTAGATGTAGGCGAGTTGCCCCGCCCCGACCGGGATCCCGAGGTCGCCGCCCGCGTGGCCGTCGGCGTACAGGGCGTCCACGAACAGCGTCTCGGCCGCCGTACCGGAGAGCGAGCCAGTGCTGCCCTCCTCGGTGACGACGAGTTCACAGCCCGCCCGGGACAGCGTCCTCGCGACCCGCTCGGCCGGGAAGTGCGGCTCGACCGGCAGATACACCCCGCCCGCCTTGAGCACGCCCAGCACGGCCGCCATCCAGTCCAGGTTCCGTTCCATGACGACGGCGACGACGTCCTCGGCCTTCAGGCCCCGGCTCAGCAGCGCCCGACCGATCCGGTTGGCACGGGAGTTGAGCTCGGCGTACGACCACTGCCGCTCGCCCTGTACGGCTGCCACCGCGTCCGGGTGTTTCTCGACCCGCTCCTCGAACAGCTCGTGCACCCGCCGGTCCGGGAGTTCACGGACCGGACCCGCCAACTCCTCCAGCTGGAAGCGGAGTTCCTCCTCGGACAGCAGGCTCGTGCGCTCCGGGTGGGCGAGCGCGGTGAGGTGGTAGCCGGCGATGCGCGCGGCGGCCTCGGCGTCCAGGGCGCCGGTGCGGTGGTGCAGCCGCAGGGTGCCGTCGGTGACGGTGACCCGCAGCTCGTCACCGGCGGCGGAGAGCGCGGCCAGCACCCTGGTGTGGGCCGCGAGCAGTGCGGCGGGATCGGTCGGTGTGCCCTCGGGCAGCGCGACCGCGTACTCGGTGACGTCCGGTATCGGACCGGGCGTCGGCTGCGGAACTGTGTGCATGACTTTCTTCCCCCTGTTTTCCCGTTCAGGCAGTTCAGGCGGTGCGGGCGCGTCGCGGCGCCACCGCCGGATTCCCGCCCCAGTGCGCCCCCGACGGCATCTCCTCGCCCTTCATCAGGAAGGAGTCGGCCGCGAGCACGGCGCCGTCGCCCATCCGGACGCCGTAGTGGACCAGCGCGCCCGCCCCGAGGGTGCAGCCGTCGCCGATGACGATGTGGTCGGACTTGAAGGTGCCGTCCTCCTGGGAGTGGGCCTGCACCTTGGAGTGGTGGCCGAGCGTGGTGTCGCCGCCGATCGCCACCAGGGTCCGCTCGGTGATGTAGCAGCCGTCGTCGAAGACCCGGGGGCCCACCCGGACGCCCATCAGCCGCCATACGACGTTCTTGAACGGCGTCCCGTTGAACACCGCGAGGTGGTGGTCGGGCACCTTCCACAGCCGCTCGTGCCACCAGAAGTACGGGTCGTAGATCGAGCACAGCCGGGGCTCCAGCGGCCGGAACCGGGTGATCACCCGCTCGACCAGCACCCAGTAGCCCGTGGTCAGCGCCAGCCCCGCCATCAGGTAGCCGCCGATGAGCAGCCCGCCGAGGGCGCCCCGGCCGCCGTGGAGATCGACGGCGGCGAAGCCGAGCAGCGTCAGCAGGAAGAAGTGCAGCCAGCGCAGGAACAGGAACAGGGCCATCGTCCGGGCGTTGTGGCCGTTCTTGGCGGAGAGCCGGCGGCGCAGTTCGTCGCCCTCGCGCAGGTGGTCGAAGCGGGTGTCGCGCTCCACCGTGCGCGGGATCTCGAAGGGCGGCGAGCCCAGCAGGCCCACCCCTTCGCGGAGTTCGCCGTCGAGCGGGACCAGCACCTTCGTGGCGAGCAGGCAGTTGTCGCCGGTGCGGCCGCCGACCGGGTAGGCGATGTGGTTGCCGAGGAAGTTGTGCCCGCCGATCCTGACCCGCGAGACGCGGAACGACGTGCTGGAGTACTCGGCGTTGAGGATCGCCAGCCCGTCCGCGACCATCGTGCCGCTGCCGACGGTGGCCAGGTAGGGCGTCTCGTGCGACACCTCGGTCCCGAAGTTCGAGCCGGTCTGCACGACGCGGGAGAGGTCGTACCCGACGGACCGCAGGTAGGGGACGATGTACGAGCTGTCGCCGCACAGCCACTTGAAGAACCTGATGTTGGTCATGCGGGCGATGGCGCGCTGCACCGAGTAGTGGAAGCCGTACAGCGGATAGACCCGGTCGGCCTTCAGGGTGAGGTTCAGCAGCCGTGGCAGGACGGTCACGGTGATCAGGCCCAGGACCACGAAGCCGGCGAAGAGGGCGAGGGACAGCACGAGTGCCTGGCCGTAGAAGGCCGCCGACTCCAGTTCCCTCGCGTTCGGCTCCAGCAGCGGGGCCAGTGCCGGGACCAGGCCCATCACCAGGTAGACGCCGCCGATGCCGAGCGGGACGTAGACCAGCAGGGTCTGGAGCAGGGCCGCGAGGGCGTAGCCGGCCCGGCGCGGGGTGGTGCAGCGGGTCGCGGGGACGCGGATGTGGTCGACGTCGGTGGGGCGGGCCGGGGAGCCGTGCCAGCGCTCGCCCGCCGGGACCGCGGCGCCGTCGTACAGGGCGGAGGAGTGGCCCAGTTGGCCGCCGTCGCCGATCGAGGTGCCGATGTCGAGGACCGTCTTCTCGCCGACGAAGACGTCCCGGCCGAGGGTGACGGGGCCGGTGCGGATCCGGCCCGCGTGGGCCCGGTAGCCGAGGAACAGGGCGTCCTTGCGGATCACGGTGCCCGCGCCGACGGTCAGCAGGTCGGTGGCGACCGGCACCGAGTGGGACAGGACCGTCACGCCCGGGCCGATGCGGGCGCCGAGGGCCCGCAGGTAGAGGACGTACAGCGGGTTGCCCGTGAACAGGATCATCGGGCTGGTGTGCAGCAGCGCCCTGACGAGCCAGAAGCGGACGTAGGCGAGGCTCCACACCGGGAACTCCGTCTCCTTCCACCGGCCGACCAGCACCCACTTCGCCACCACGGGCAGGGTGCACAGGGCGAGGAAGAGGGCACCGCCGAAGACCAGCGAGCGCAGATAGACGGAGAGCGTGCCGTCGTCGGCGGATATCCAGGCGTACCCCTCGGCGGTGGCGGTCCCCGCGGCGAGGCAGTACAGGGCGAACGCGAGGAACTGGAGGAACCCGCACAGCACATAGCGGGCGGTGCTGCCCGGTGGCGGGGGCGGCTCGGGCGGTCGTACGGGAGCCGGTGCGGCGGCCGGGGCCGCCTCGGCGAGGGCCGCCGCAAGACCGCGGATCGTCGGGTGGCCGTAGACGTCCCGCATCGACACCGACGGCAGGTCGTCGCGCTTGCGGACCCGGGCGCAGAACTGGGCCATGACCAGGGAGTTGGCGCCCAGGTCGTCGAAGAAGTGGCTGTCGAGGGGGACTTGATCCGCTTTCACGACCCCGGCCAGCACCTCGGCGAGGACCTGCGCGGTGCCGTCCACCCGCGCGGTGCCGTTCACCGGGGCGACTGTCGTGATCTCGCCGGGATTTACCACCACTTGAGCTCCTAGATCATCACTTTTGCTCTTATGGACTATTCGATGTGCTTGCTAAGTCGAGCCGGGTCCGCCACCGGTTGCGGGGGCCGGGGTGGTGTTACGGCCTCGCGACACCGCCGGGCCGCGCCTGCGACGACCGTTTCCAGCGGGCCACGTCCGACGTGCCGCCACGAGAGGGCGAAGAGGAGCGCTCCGGTGGTCATGACGGCGTAGAGGAGCTCGGGGGAGCCGGAGAGCGCGCCGGTGGCGAGCAGCAGCACATGGGCGACATAGAGGGTGAGCGGCATGCTTCCCGCCGCGGCGAGCGGCGTGAGCGCCCGCGTGAGCAGGGTGTTCCTGGTCAGCAGCAGGGCGCCGCCGAGGATCGCCGCGGCCGAGCCGAGGGTGAGGAACATGTCGAAGGGTGTGGTCGAGTGCGGCGCGCGGGAGACGAGGGCCCACCAGGTCGCGCCGTCCGGGGTGTCCCACAGGGCCTCGGCGCGGGAGGCTCCCGGGAACTCCATGCGCCACAGCTGCCGCAGTCCGTCGTACCGGAACAGGACCAGGGACGACACCAGCCAGACGCCCGCCACCAGGGCGAGGCCGCCGCCGAGGAGGCGGGGCGCGATCCTGCGCGAGGTCAGGTCCAGCCGGCCGAGGGCGAGTCCCGCGCACAGGTAGGCGGTCCAGGCGAGCACCGGGTAGTCACCGTGCACGAGCAGGTCCGAGACCAGACCGAGCGGATCGGCGACGACGTCCTGGAGGGTCGGGTCGCCGTCGAAGACGGGCTCCGGCAGCACGCCCCGCAGCGCGTGGACGGCGAACGGCGCCCCCACGGCCAAGGTCAGCGACAGCGCTGCGAGGGCCCGGGGGCCGAGGCCCAGCAGGGGGATCGCGATCACGAACAACAGGGCGTAGAACGCGAGGATCACGTCCACGTCCAGGTCCGCCGCGCGTGAGGCGTAGCCGAGCAGCAGCCCGATCAGGGCGATGACCGCGGCCCGGGCCGCCACCGCGGCCGCCGCGGGCCGGCCGGTCGCGGGCCGGTGCCCGCCGGTGGTGAAGGCCAGTCCGATCCCGGCCGTCACGGCGAACGTCGCCGAGGAACGGCCGCCCGCGAACATCCAGGCGGGCGTGGCCGACCCGGACTCGTCAAAAGCACCGAACACGTGGACGGAGAACATACCGAGCAGAGCGAGGCCGCGTGCCACATCGACCCCGACGATGCGTGGCACGGCAGGCTTCGGCGCGTACGGAACAGGCATGGATTTTCTCCAGAGAGGGATACGGCGGAATAGCGCCCGCTGTTCACCGGGCAGCGGAAAATCATGGTGCAGAACCCCCGTGGTTCCGGTGTGCCGGAAGAAAAGGAAGTGCCGTGCGGCACGGAATGGGATATGAGAAGGAGCGGTTCGGTATGCGCCGGGAGTGACCACGCGGCGGGGATGTGGTGGCTGGTTCGAGCCGAGGTCAGGGCCCTGAGAATGCAATCCGAATTGTTTCGAGGTGCTCATGAACGGGTCAAGCGCGTTTCAGTCAATGGCGCTTTCTTGCGGGTCTGCCGGTCATCGGCGGTATGACCGTTTCGTGCCCTTGGCGGGTGTCACCGGGGAACTCACTTCGCGGGTGGTGTATATGCCACCGTGCATTCCGCTTCGCGAGACCCAGAAATCCGGCCATCGAGTTCATGACAGAAAAGGGGTTCGATTTCCTTGACGATTTCCGCGGAGTTGCCACGCGTTTTCCGGGCCATGAAGGGGTCGGCCGCGAGCGGGCGTTCCTCGCACGGGTGTGCCCCACGCCGGGACCGGGGGATGAGTGCACGCTCCCGTGGCGGATACCTTTAGGTCGTGCAGGCAGCAAGCGAATCCCCTCGAGAACCCTCCGGCCGGCTCCACCGGGCCCGCGCCCTCTACCGGAACGTCTCCAAGCGCAGGACCGCCTGGCTGCTGCTCAAGGACACCGTCAACTCGTGCATCGAGTACCGCATCCTGGGCCTCGCCGCCGAGGCCGCGTTCTTCTCGCTGCTGTCCGTGCCACCGCTGCTGCTCAGCCTCATCGGACTCCTCGGCTACGTCGACGACTGGACCGGCACCGACAGCATCAGCAGCCTGGAGGCCAACCTCCTCGACGCCGCGCGCACGGTCCTGTCCGACAAGGGGGTACGGCAGATCGCGCAGCCCATCCTCGACGACGTGATGAAGGGCGGCCGTCCCGACGTCATCTCCGTCGGCTTCCTGTTCGCCCTGTGGTCCGGGTCGCGCGCGGTCAACGTCTTCATCGACACCATCACCGTCATGTACGGCCTCGACGGCGTCCGGGGCATCGTCAAGACCCGCCTCGTCGCGTTCGCGCTGTTCATCGCGGCGCTGCTGATCGGCTCGGTGGCGTTGCCGCTGATGGTGGCCGGGCCGGACGCGGTGGTGCGGATCGTGCCGTGGTCGGCGACGGTCGTCCAGGTCCTGTACTGGCCCGTGGTGATCATCCTGTCCGTCGCCTTCCTGACGACGCTCTACCACGTGTCCGTACCGGTGCGTTCACCGTGGATCGAGGACGTCCCCGGCGCCCTGGTGGCCCTCGCCATGTGGGTCCTGGGCAGCTTCCTGCTCCGCATCTACCTCCAGAGCACCATCGAGGGCGCCACGATCTACGGCTCGCTCGCCGCGGCGGTGGCGGTGCTGCTGTGGATCGGCGTCTCGGCCTTCGCGGTCCTGGTGGGCGCTGCGGTCAACGCGGCGATCGACCGGGTCTGGCCGGCCGCGGCGACGGCGGCGGCGCGCGCCGCGAACGAGCGGGTGCGGGAGGCGCAGGTCGCGGAGTACGTGGCCCGCGCGGCGGCGGCGGTCCGGGACACCGACGTCGATCCCGAGGACCCCGACATGCCCTCGGAGTTCCCGGAAAGGTGGTCGCGCTTCCTGCCGCCGGAGGATGTGACGTCCCGCCTGCGGACGCATGTGAGGTCGACGCATCCTCCTCACAAACCGGAGGGGTCCTGACGGGGGTGCGTTCGTTGTCGGCTGCGGGCCGGTGGGGCTTCTCGCGCAGTTCCCCGCGCCCCCAGGGAGATTCACTGCACCTGTGTCAGACCTTCCAAGTTCCCGCAGCCGCTGCCTCCGCCGCGAAGTCCGTGAAGTCCCGGGGCTCACGGCCCAGAACCTGCTGGACGCCGTCCGAGAGATAGGCGTTACGGCCGTCCAGGAGCTGGGTGAATGCCTCGACCAGCGCCTGGACCTCCGCCGCCGGCACCCCGAACCCGAGCAGGTTCTCCCCGTACTGCTCCGGTGACACCGCCCTGTACGTCAGTTCCCTGCCCGTCGCCTTCGCGATCTCCGCGACCGCCTCGCCGAAGGTCAGCAACCTCGGTCCCGAGACGGTGATCGTGTCCCCGACGTACCGGTCGCCCGACGCCAGCGCGGTCGCCACCACGTCCCCGATGTCCCGTACGTCCACGAACGGCTCGCGCACCTCACCCGCCGGGAACACCAGCTCCCCGCTCAGCCGCAGCTCCTCCACCAGCGGACCCTCGCTGAAGTTCTGCGCGAACCACGCGGCCCGTACGACCGTCCAGTCGGCCCCCGACGCGTGCAGCGCCTCCTCCGCGTCCGCCGCCCGGTCCTGCCCCCGGGACGACAGCAGCACCAGCCGCCGTACGCCGGCCCCCACCGCCTCCCGCGAAAGCGCCCCGACCGCCTCCGCGGCCCCCGGGGCGCCGATGTCCGAGGGATACACCAGATAGGCCGCGTCCGCGCCCCGCAGCACCTCGGCCCACGAGGAGCGGTCCGCCCAGTCGAACCCCTGCGCGCGGGACGCCGCCCGTACCGTCAGCCCCGCCGCCTCGGCCGACCGCGCCACCCGGCTGCCCGTACGGCCCGAGGCACCGGTCACCACCACTGTCGTGTTCCGCGTGTTCTCCGTCATGCGACCGAGTCAACTCCCGGGCCCCGCAAGGGACCATCGCTGAACCGCTCATTCCCATGCGCGCGCGTCTACGCTGGCCGCATGGACGCTCTGGCAGGCCTGCTGGAAGGACCGCGGGCGCGTGGCGCCTTCATGATCCGTGCGTGTTTCGACCCGCCCTGGGCGGTCCGGGTGGAGGACCGGGCCCCGCTGACAGTGATGCTGATGGTCCGCGGAGAGGCGGTCGTCCTGTCCGACACGGGGCAGCGCCTCCGGCTGCGCCCCGGCGACCTCGCCATCGCCCGCGGCCCCGACCCCTACACCTGCGCCGACGCCCCCGACACCGCCCCGCAGGCGCTGATCCTGCCCGGCGCCGAGTGCCGCTACCCCGACGGACGGGCCCTCAACGGCTCCATGGACCTCGGCGTCCGCAGCTGGGGCGACCGGCTCGACGGCGAGACCGTGGTCCTCATCGGGACCTATCTGATGGACGGCGAGATCAGCAACCGGCTCCTGGACGCCCTGCCGCCGCTGCTGTCCCTGACCACCGACGTGTGGGAGTGCCCGCTGACCCCGCTCCTCATGGAGGAGATCGTGCGCGACGAGCCCGGTCAGGAGGTGGTCCTGGACCGGATGCTCGACCTCCTGGTCATCGCCGCGCTCCGGGCCTGGTTCTCCCGGCCCGAGGCGGAGGCGCCCGCGTGGTACGCGGCGCTGGCGGACCCCGTGGTCGGGCGGGTGCTGCGGCTGATGCAGGACGATCCCGCCCATCCGTGGACCGTGGCGTCCCTCGCGGCCAAGGCGGGGGTGTCACGGGCGGCGCTCGCCCGGCGGTTCACGGAGCTCGTGGGAGAGCCGGTGATGGCGTATCTGACGGGGTGGCGGCTGGCGCTCGCGGCGGATCGGCTGCGGGGGAGCGGCGCGACCCTCGACGCCATTGCCCGGCAGGTGGGGTACGGGAGTGCGTTCGCCCTGTCCAGTGCGTTCAAGAGGGGGTACGGGGTCAGTCCGCAGGAGTTTCGGGCGCGGGCGGCAGGCTGACGTCCTAACCTGGGTGGGTGTACACGGAACGGGCGTCCAGGCTCGCCGGGGCCGTCCTCTGGACCGGTGACGGTGCCGGACGGGTCCTGCCCGACGGGTGCATGGATCTGCTCTGGCACGACGGGCGGCTGCTCGTCGCCGGGCCCGACACCCGCGCGTACGTCACCGAAGGCGCCCCCGGCACCTGGGTCGGCCTGCGCTTCCACCCCGGTTCCGCGCCCGCCTTCCTCGGTGTGCCCGCGCATGAACTGCGGGACCGCCGCGTCGAGTTGGCCGATCTCTGGCCCGCCTCCGAGGTACGGCGGCTGCGGAGCCGTATCGCCAGGGCGCCCGACCCGGCCGGCGCGCTCGAAGACATCGCCCTGGAGCGCGCCGCCCCTCCCGATCCCGTCCTGCACGCCCTCGTGAACGCCCTCGACGCGGGCCTGCCGGTGGGCGCGACGGCCGATGAACTCGGGCTCGGTGCACGGCAGTTGCACCGCAGGTCCCTCGTCGCGTTCGGGTACGGACCCAAGACGCTGGCCCGGATCCTGCGGCTGCGGCGGGCGCTCGTGCTCGCGCGGGCCGGAGTGCCGTACGCGGAGACGGCGGCGCGGAGCGGGTTCGCCGATCAGGCCCATCTCGCGCGGGATGTACGGGAGTTGGCGGGCGTCCCGCTCGGGCGGCTACTCGGCGCCGGATAGCGGGGCGTACAGGTCCACGCCGTTGCCGTCGGGGTCGTGCAGGGACGCGTACCGCTGTCCCCACTCGGCGTTCCAGGGCTTGAGCTCGCCGTGGGCGCCCTCGCCCACCAGCCGCTCGTACACCGCGTCGACCTCGGCGGGGCTGTCGCAGCGCAGCGCGAGGGCGGTGCGGCTGCCGCCCGCGGGTGCCTGCCAGCCGGGGTGGAAGGAGCGCACGGTCTCCTCGGTGTCGAGCATCAGCCGTACCCCGCCCGGGAGTTCGGCCTCGGCGTGCGGCTGTGACTCGGCCCCTTCGGGGAACGGGAAACCGAGCCGCCGGTAGAAGGCGACGGAGGCGGCCAGGTCGGAGGCCACCAGACCGATGGCGTCGAATCGTGGAGTCATACCGACACGGTAGGCGGGGCCGCGACCGCCGGTCTTGAAGGAATCGGACACGTCAGCCGAAGGTCACCGGGCCGCGCGGGCTGTCCACCGTGAAGGAGAGCCCCACCGGGCCCTCGGTCAGGCGCAGCTCGGTGTCGAGAGCGGCCAGGAGGGGGCGGATCTCGTCCGGGGCCGGGGCGGTCGCGGTGAGGGAGAGCAGGGGAGTGCTGGGCAGGTCCGAGGCCGTCGGATGCGGGGAGGTGCCCCAGTCGATGAGGAAGGGGACCAGGCCGGAGGGGTGCTGGGTGTCGCCGTCCGTGAGGCGCCAGCGCAGCAGGGTGCCGTCGGGCCGGCGCCGGCTCATCGGGCGGATGTCCCCGGGGTCGTAGCCGCGCGAACGGGCGGTCGCCACCGCCGCGTCCAGGTCGGGCGGGCCGATCGCCCACGTGACCGTACGCGCCGCGGCCAGGGTGTCCAGGGCGAAGGGGCGCGGGCCCGTCGGCTCCCGCTGCTCGGGGTCCGGGCCGATGATCTCCAGATAGGAGGTGCCGCCCAGCGCCACGAGGTGGTTGCGGGTGCCGCGACCGACATGCACACCGCCGGGGGCGGGCGCGACGCCGGTGCGCCGGGTGAAGTCGGCGACCGTCGCCGCCAGGTCGGGGGTGGCGAGGACCAGATGGTCGAGGCGTGCGGGAATCGCGTTCACCGCGCCGAGGCTACGCACCGGGAGCCGCGGGACGGAACACCCGTACGGCTACGGGTCGATGGGGCTCACCGGGAAGCGGCGCTCTCGGCGGGAGCGTGAGGAGGCGCCCCTGGCGTGGGCGTGAGGAGGTGTCCGCGCCCTAGGCTCGGGCCATGGCTTCCCGACCCTCCGCACCCCGGCTCCTCGTCTACACCCGCACCACCGCCTACCGCCACGACTCCATCCCGGCCGCCGTCGACGCCCTCCGCACCCTCGGTGACTTCCAGGTGGACGCGAGCGAGGACCCGGCGGATCTGGAGCGGCCCCTCGACGGGTACGCCGCCGTCGTCTTCCTCTCCACCAGCGGTGAGGTGCTCACCCCGGCCGGGCGCGAGCGGCTCGCCGCCCACGTGGAGTCGGGCGGCGGCTTCGTCGGGGTGCACGCGGCGGCCTGCACCGAGTACGAATGGCCGTACTACGGCGAGCTGTTGGGCGCCCGCTTCGACAAGCACCCCGCGTACCAGCCCGGCAAGGCCCTCGTGGAGGACCGCGACCATCCGGCCACCCGGCACCTGCCCGCCGTATGGGAGTTCACCGACGAGTGGTACGACTTCCGCACCAACCCCCGTGGATCCGTAAGGGTGTTGGCCTGCGCCGACGAGTCGTCCTACGACGGCGGCGGCATGGGCGCGGACCATCCGCTGGTGTGGTGCCGGGAGCAGGGCGCCGGCCGGGTCTTCTACACCGCACTCGGACACGCGGCCGAGGCCTGGGCGGACCCGGAGTTCCGATCCCATTTGCTGGGCGGGATCACCTGGGCGGCACGGCTGGGGTCGACCCCGGACTGAACCCGTCCCATCCCGTCCCAGCGGGTCCCCGTACGTCCCGCTCTCCCGGCCCACAGCGCCGTTCACCGGCCGGACCGTCCCCGGCCGGACCGGGGACGCGGCCGGCTCTCGCCGTGCGCACCTCAGGCCTGTGAGGCTGTGCCGTGCCAAGCGAAGCGAGCCGCCGCAGGGGGAACCACGGGGGGAACCACGGCGGTTCGGAAAGGGAGACTTCCATGAGCATGCGCAAGCGGGCCGTCGCGACGGTGACGGCCGCGTTGCTGGGCGCCGGGGCCATCGGCCTCGCCATGGCGCCGGCGGCCGACGCGGCCCCGTACCACGGCATCGACGGCGGCGGCGTCGTCAGCGACGACTTCCAGGACGAGGAGAACCTGGGCGTCGACGACCACGCCAACGGCAACGCCACCGCGCTGTGGCAGTCCGTCCTGTACGCGGACGGCGCCCAGTGGCAGGACGACGACGGGGACTGGCACAACTTCGCCAAGAGCCAGATCGACGGCTCCTTCGGCCCGCAGACCGAGTCGGCCACCCAGTGGTGGCAGGAGCGCTACGGCCTCACCGACAACGACGGCGTGGTCACCGACCAGAGCTGGGAGTTCGCCCAGCAGTGGCTGCACGGCCCCTTCTCGGGCGGCACCGTCCGCTACGACGGCGACAAGCGGGACGTCGACTTCAAGCGGGTCGGCGGCAAGTACCGGGTGAAGCTCAAGGGCACGGGACCCTGGCGGAACGCGTACTACGACCAGCTCGGCTGACCCCGGCGACGGGGGAGCGGGGGCGGCCCGACCGTCACCCGCTCCCCGACGGCCACGCCCACAGCACCCCCGCCACCAGCAGCACGATCACGGCGAACGCCACCAGCGCCGCCGCACGCCACCGCCGGTGCTCGACACCGGGCCCGACGGTCGCGACGGCCTCGGGCCCGACCGCCGTCACAGCGTGGGGCCCGACCGCCGCGACGGCTTCGGGGCTCACCACCGCGGGTGCCCCCGGCACCGCATCCGGCACCGCGCCCGGCACCCCGTTCGGCCCCGACCCCGGTGGCGGCCCATGTCCCGGCCCCGGCCCCTGTCCCGGCCCCGGCGCCGTCCCCGGCGGCCCGGAGGGGGCCATCGGGCCGTACGGCCAGACCGGGTCGGCCAGTTCCCACAGCGCAAGGAGCCGGGCCTGGTCGGCGCCCGCCACCCGGCACAGCGCCCGCACCGCGCCCCGCGGCGGCTGCTTGGCCCCGCTCAGATACCGCTGCCAGGACGACTTGCTGTACGCGGTGCGCCGGGCGAGCTCCGCGAGGCTCAGATCCGTGCGGTCCTTGAGCTGCCGCAGCTGCTCGACGAGGAGCCGCGCCTCCCTCGGCAGTGCGTCCGGCAGCGGCCGCCAGCGCGTCATGGTCGTCCCCCAAGTGCTCGCCGCCGCCCTGGCCGGGGCAGCGGCCCCCCTCCCCGCCGCATCGTTCGACGCCCGTCCGCCCCGGCCAGTTCCCCTCGCCCACGGATGACCGAAGCTGAACGAATCCGACGCACGCCGGCACACACCAGGCACCCGTACGGGACCCGTACGGGACCCGTACGGACAGCTCAGCCGCGCGGCGCCCCCGTGCTCGCCCGTTCCACCAGCCGCGTCGACAGCTCCGTCCGCGTGCTCTCCGGACGGTCGCCCTCCATCATGCGGACCAGCAGGCGCAGGGCCGTCGCCGCCATCTCCGAGAGGGGCTGGCGGACCGTGGTGAGGGCCGGGCTGGTCCAGCGGGCCTCGGGGAGGTCGTCGAAACCCACCACGCTCATGTCGTCCGGCACCCGCAGGCCGCGCTCGGCCAGGGCCTCGTACACGCCGAGTGCCATGCGGTCGGAGCAGACGAAGACCGCGGTGGGCGGCTCGGGCAGGTCGAGGAGTTCCAGCGTGCGGCGGCGGGCCGCGCTCTCGTCGAAGCCGGCGGGCCGGACGTATTCGGGCCGCTGCCGGATGCCGGCCGCCGCGAGCGCGGAGCGGTAGCCGGCCACGCGGGCGCTGCTGCACATCTTGCGCTGGTGACCGGCGACGACGGCGATCCGTTCATGGCCCAGCGCGAGCAGGTGCTCGGTCGCCGTCACCCCGCCCTGCCAGTTCGCCGCGCCCACCGAGACCACGCCCGGCGGCGGCTCCAGGACCGGGTCGATCAGGACGTACGGGATCCGGTGCTGGTCCAGCCAGCCGTACTGCGCCGGCGACAGCTCGGCCAGGTTGAAGAGCACGCCCGAGGAGCCGCGTCCGGTGAGCTTGTCCAGCCAGCCGCGCTCGGGGCGGCCGGCCCGGGTCCGGGTCAGCCCGGCCGAGACGACCACCTCCAGACCGGCGTCGTGGGCGGCCGCCTCCACGCCGTGCAGTACCGCCCCCGACCAGGAGGTCTCCAGCGAGTGCACGACCAGGTCGACGAGCCCGGACGACTTCGCCGCGTCGAACCTCGGTCTGCGGACGTAGCCGAGCCGGTCCAGTGCCTCGGTGACCCGGCGGCGGGTCTCGGGGGCCACGTCCTCGCGGCCGTTGACCACCTTGGAGGCGGTCGGCACGGACACGCCCGCCTCCCGGGCCACGACCGCCAGTGTCGGACCGGCCGCCACGCTCGCACTCCCCGTGCGGACCATCGGGAACCACCTCTCCGGCCCGCCCGAGGGCCATGAAAGTTTCGACCAGCGCGACCTGGCAAGCGCGAAACAGTAAGCGCTTCCTACCCTAGGTTCGCCCGGTGGAGTCGGGAAGAGGTCGGGCTTCGTGGGTCTTTACGGCGCCTTGGCTTTCGAAACACGATCGCGTGCATTTTGGCCATCGCACGCGTGCAGCGGAGCTCGGGTGTGTGGTCGTCGGAGAGCCGGGTGAAGTCCAGGTCCGGGCCGACGGGGCGCCCGCGCGCCGCGGTCGCCGAGACGCCGGAAACGAGCCATCCCGTCCGCCAGGCTCACGCCGGGAGTGCAGGCGCTTCCCCGCCTCCTCGACGTCCACCACCGCGACCTGCCGCGTGCTGCCCTCATCCCGCGCGACCAGGCTGAGCACCCGCCGCCCACCGCGGCTCCGCCCAGGTCAGGCCGAGCGCCGGACCGGACTCGGTGGTGTACCGGAGCACCAGCCCGGCCACCTGGGTGAACGCACTCGGTCGCGCCCCCAGGGTGACCTGCGCCTCCGCCCGTTGCTCGCTGATCCCCTGCGCGAGCAAGCAGACAGTGCGCCCACCAGGACTCCGGCCCGTGCCACCCCCCAGCCCCGGTTCGCCCGCGCCTCCCGCGGCCAGGTCCGCCCCGTCCGGGCGATGCTCCACTGCCACTCCAACCGGTGCTTGGCGACACCGTCGGCGGCGGCTTCGACCAGCTGAGCCTCGGCACCCTGATGTACCCCAAGTAGCCGCCGAACCGGGCTCTGCACCGGAATACCGGGCCGAAATGTGGTGCTCTGTTGTTCACGGTGCAGCAGCGCGGTGAGGAGGCTGGTGGACACATGACAGCAGTCCGGACAGACCCCGTGGTCAGCACGCCGTACGGAGCCGTGCGCGGCCGGTACGAGGACAGGGTCGCGGTCTTCCGGGGCATCCCCTACGCGGCCCCGCCCGTCGGCCCCCACCGCTTTCGACCACCCGTCCCGCCGGAGCCCTGGGACGGCGTGCGCGACACCGTCGACTTCGGCCCGACGGCGCCGAAACCGCCGTACTCCGAGGCCTTCGCGCACTACCTCTCCGACCCGTCCGTCCCCGGCGACGACTGCCTCAACCTCAACGTGTGGACGCCCGAGCCCGGCCCCGGCGCCCGCCTGCCGGTCCTGGTCTGGCTGCACGGCGGCGCCCTGACCAGGGGATCCTCCGCGGTGCCCGTGTACGACGGACACGCCTTCGCCCGGGACGGCGTGGTGTTCGTCTCGGTCAACTACCGGCTCGGCGTCGAGGGCTACGGCCTCTTCCCGGACGCCCCCGCCAACCCCGGCCTGCGCGACCAGCTCGCCGCCCTGCGCTGGGTCCACGAGACGATCGAGGCCTTCGGCGGCGACCCCGGCCGCGTCACCGTGGCCGGACAGTCGGCCGGCGCCATCAGCATCGGCGCCCTGCTCGCCGCCCCGCAGGCCCAGGGCCTGTTCCGGCGCGCGGTCCTGCAGAGCGGGCCGCCCGAGGCGAGCGACCGCGACAAGGTACGGCGGATGGTGCGCCGTATGGCCACCCGCCTGAAGATCCCCGCCACCGCCGCGGCCTTCGCCGAGGTCGACCGCGAGCTGCTGCTACGCACCCAGGCCGAGGTGGGCCGCCTCAGCAGCCCGGTCCTCGGCGGCCCGGCCTTCGGGATCGTGATCGACGGCGACCTCGTGCCGCGTGACCCCCTGGAGGCGCTGATCGAGGGCGAGGCGGCCCGGGACGTCGAGCTGATGTTGGGCTGGACCAGCGACGAGTACCGCCTCTGGCTGGTCCCCGGCGGCCTCCTGGAGCGCGTCGACCGGCTCGGACCGGTCGCCCTCGCCGGCGCGATGGCCCGCTGCCACTGCGGCTCCGAGGTGGTCCGCGGCTACCGCGCCCTGCACCCCGACGCCGGCACCGCGGACATCGTCGGCCAGATGGTCACCGACCACCTGCTGCGCATCCCCCTGCACCGCCTGGCCGAGGCCCGCCCGGGCTCGTCGTACGTCTACGAGTTCGCCTGGCCCTCCAACCTCCCCGACCTCGGCGCCTGCCACGCCCTCGAACTGGGTTTCGTCTTCGACACCGGCGCCGCCCCGGAGTCGGCCAAGCTCGCGGGCGAGGGCGCCCCGACCGAGCTGGCCGACGCCATGCACGGGGCGTGGGTGCGCTTCGCCGCCGACGGCGACCCCGGCTGGCGGCCCTGGGACGCCACGCACCCGGTCCAGATCTTCGGCAAGGGCGACCCCTATGTCGAGTCCGGCCCTCGGGACCGCGATTTCGCGGTGTGGACAGCGGACACGACCACGAAGGAGACCGCCCCCGTCACGGAACCGGCGGAGGGCTGGCCGGCCCGCACGGCGGAGCTGCGGTCGGTGGTACGACGGCTGCGGCGCACGGGACTGGCCCGGCGGCCGCACTGGGGGAGGACGGAGTCGCTGAAGGAGCCCTGAGCGCTCGTCTCAGCTGCCGGTGGTGGGCGCGGGTTGGGGGCGCGCAGCGCACCCCCAGGGGCGCGGGGAACTTCGCGAGCAACCACGTACTCGCCGCAGCCGCACGACAACAGAACCACTACGGCGAGAAGGCGCCCCCCGCCCCGCTCACCGCAGCACTTCCGAGATACCGGAGATCGCCGCCGGCCCCACCCGACAGCACCCCCCGATCAACCGCGCCCCGGCCGCCTGCCACCCGCGGACCTCCTCCGGCGCGAAGGACGAACCGCCCTCCCACGCGCGCGTGTCCGCGTTCCAGGCCTCCCCACTGTTGGGATAGACGACCACCGGCTTCCCGGTGACCGCCGCGGCGATCTGAACCGCCGGCGCCACGTCCTCCGGCACACAGCAGTTGACCCCGACCGCGACGACCTCGTCCACGTCGGCGGCGAGCGCGAACGCCTCCTCCAGCGGCTGCCCGGCCCGGGTGCGGTCGCCTGCGACGGAGTAGGAGAGCCAGGCCGGGACCCCGAGCCCACGCACCGCCCGCAGCAGCGCCTCCGCCTCGTCGGCGTCCGGGACCGTCTCCAGGGCCAGGACGTCGGGGCCGGCCCCCGCCAGCACCTCCAGGCGGGGCCGGTGGAAGGCCTCCAGCTCGGCCACGCTCAGGCCGTACCTGCCCCGGTACTCCGAGCCGTCCGCGAGCATCGCGCCGTAGGGACCGACCGAGGCCGCCACGTACAGCGGCCGCCGGACCCCCTTCGCCGCCGCCCGCCGGGTCGCCTCCCGGGCCAACCCGACGCTCAGGGCGAGCAGTTCGGCGGCCCGCTCCTGCCCGACCCCACGCTTGGCGAACCCCTCGAAGGTGGCCTGGTAGCTGGAGGTGATCGCCACGTCCGCGCCCGCCTCGTAGTACGCGAGATGCGCCTCGACGATCGCCTCGGGCCGCTCCGCGAGCAGTCGCGCCGACCACAGCTCGTCACCCAGGTCGTGCCCGGCGGACTCCAGCTGATTGGACATACCGCCGTCGAGCACGACCGGCCCGGCGGCGAGGGCCTCGACGAAGGGGCGGGCGAGGGCGTCGGGGACTTCCGGAGTATCGCTGGTCATCCCTCGACGCTAACCGAACCGACGGGAGTGGATCGCGGCGGTCCGTTGGGCGAACACTGGGTCCACCATGCGGAACCACGCTCTGCCCGGCAACCCGACGACCGGCTGCTTCCGGAACGCGCGCGGGTAGTGGTTCGAGGGGTGGGTGTCCGAGGACCCCGGCAGCGTCTCAGTGCGCCGCGTGCCGCCCGCCCCCGCCCCGACCTCGCCGTCCTCGCAGCCGCATCGTCGGAGGAACCACCAGGCCGCCCAGCAAGCCCAGTGCCAGGACGTACGGCCACCAGCCGAGGCCCTCGGTCTCCGCGCTCGTCGTGCGGGGTGCCGCGACCTGCGCCGACGGCGTGGTGTCGGAACGGACACTCGCCGAGGCGCTCGCCGTGACCGCCGTCAGTACGACGTCGTTGCCGTCGCCGCCCCGATAGCTGATCCGGTAGGTCGTGTCGGCGAGCTTCAGCCGCGTGCCCTCCCTGAGTCCCTTGAAGGCGCCCGCCGTTCTCGCACCGCCCCGGTGGTCCAGGACAGTGATGGTGCGCCCCGGAGACGTCCCGGCCACCGTCAGATCGAGGTCACCGGCCAGCCGCACCGCCCCCGACACCTTCAACGGGCTTTTCGACAGCACCAGTTCGCCCCCGGCACTCTGCGTGTAGCCGCCCGTGACGGTCAACCCACCCGTGATCACACCGTCGTTGGTCACCGAACCCTTCACCGTCCCCCTCCCGGACAGCGAGGACACCACCCGCAGCCCCGCCGTCCCCGCGTCCAGCCGCGCGGCCGTCGAGGTGAGCCGGATTCCCTTGCTGTGGAACAGAGTTGCTCCCCCACGCAGGGCCAGGGTGCCGTTCCTGACCGTCGTCGTCCCGGTGTACGTCACCGCCCCGCCGGTCAGTGTCGTCGTCGCCCTGCCCGCCTGCGTGAGGGAACCGCTGCCGCTGATCCGGGACAGGGTCAGGGGCCTGCTCGTGTTGTCGACGACGAGCGAGCCGTCGTTCACGACCCTGTAGAGGGCGCCCCCGGTGTACAGGCCCCCGTCGCCCCCGGGCCTGCCGCTGCCCAGGCGGAGCACGGCGTTCTTCTCGACGGTGGTGGAGCCGTCGTAGTACTGGACGGCGGCGAAGGTGACGTCGTTGCCCTTCGTCCCCTTGATGACGATGTCACCCGCGCCGGGCGCGGACAGCGTGTCGTGGAAGCGGCCGCCGCCGATGGGGGCGCCCAGCGTCACCGGGCCGTTGTAGTCGAAGGTCAGCAGCGAACGGGAGCGCGCCGCGAGGAGGTTGATGTAGACCGTCTTCGCCGTGCCCGGCATGAAGATCCGGCTCGTCGTCCCGTCGCCCCACTGGACGTTCGCGCCCTTGATGTTGGTGCCGCGCTTGTTGACGTTCTTGACGGCGGGCGTCCAGTTCAGGGCGGGGTCGCTGAGGGACGGGTTCGTGTCGCCGCCCTGGTTCGACCAGCTGTACTGGCCCGTGAGGATCACCTTGCCGCCGGGCCGGGACTGGACGTTGATGTCGCTGCCGTACTCGCGCTGGTAGAAGTCCATCCGCTGGGTGACGGTCTCGCCCAGCGGGGTGTCCACGGTCCAGGTGCCCTGGTTGAGCACCTTGCGGACGTTCGGCAGCGAGGTCGCGTACTCGGGCCGGCCCGCGTTGACCTGCGTACCGTTGTCGATCACCCCGGAGAACGGGCCGGAGGTCAGGTCCCAGGTTCCCCAGAGGAAGCGCGGCTGGGTGATCAGACCGGAGCCGCTGACCGTGCCCAGGTTGTAGGCGCTCGTGAGGGACACCCGCAGGGTGCCGTCGACCCGGATGTTGTCCTGGTTCAGCCGGAACGCCGGGGTGCCGTAGGGGAAGTGGCCGATCAGGCCGGTCGTGCCGCCGTTGCCGTACTGGAGCGTCGCCCCGCGCTCGACCGTGATCGCGGGCGGGTCCGCGGCGGTCGTGGTGACGTACGGGTGGTTGCCGCCCCGGATCAGCACCCGCTGCCGGGAGGAGGGCAGCGTGAAGTCGCTGTCCCGGGTGAGGACCAGGGTCCCGGTGCCGCGAACGGTGAGGGTGCCCCGGCCGCTGAACACCCCGTCGTACGTGGTCGTCCCGGGCGGGACGGTGACGACGGTGTCGCCGGTCAGTGTGACGTTCCGGTCCGCGAGCACATCGGCGGTGACGTCCCGGGGACCGGCGGCCAGGGCCGG
The DNA here is from genome assembly GCF_042669125.1 of Streptomyces sp. NPDC057253. Lineage (NCBI taxonomy): Bacteria > Bacillati > Actinomycetota > Actinomycetes > Kitasatosporales > Streptomycetaceae > Streptomyces > Streptomyces sp. NPDC057253. The sequence goes on from NZ_JBHUXV010000014.1 coordinate 86,072, forward strand.
GGGAGCCGAGGCCAGGAGGGCTACGAGGGCGCCCATGGCCGCTGCTGTCGTATGGGTTTGGCTGCGCACATGATCGGAGACGGGCGGAGGTCGGACCGATAACAGAAATCTGGCGCGCAGAAAGCGCCTTCTTTTGTCGCGTCCAACCCGTTGACCCCCACCTTCCCCAGCCGTACCTTTCGGCTGTTCGCAATAACAACAGATGTTCTCAATATCGAACATCGCTCTCAGGACACCCCCACCCGAGAGGCAGTGCGCATGAGCCGCACCCCCCAAGTCCCGGACCGACGACTGCTGCTGAAGGGCGCCCTGGCCGCGGGCACCCTGGCCGCGACCCCCACAGCCGCCCAGGCCGCGACCCCCACAGCCGCCCAGGCCGCCGCTCGCCCGAAGAAGGCCGCTCCCTTCGTGAACCCCCTCGTCCGCCACCGCGCGGACCCGTACATCCACCGCCACTCCGACGGCTTCTACTACTTCACGGCCACCGCCCCCGAGTACGACCGCATCATCCTGCGCCGCTCCCGCACCCTCAACGGCCTTGCGACCGCCGCCGAGTCCGTCATCTGGACCAAGCACCCCACCGGTGTCATGGGCGCCCACATCTGGGCACCGGAGATCCACCGCATCGGCGGCAAGTGGTACGTCTACTTCGCCTCCGCGCCCGCCGAGAGCGTCTGGGACATCCGCATCTGGGTCCTGGAGAACGCCAACCCCGATCCCTTCAAAGGGACTTGGGAGGAGAAGGGACAGGTCAGGACCGCCTGGGAGACCTTCTCCCTGGACGCCACCACCTTCACCCACCGCGGCACCCGCTACCTCGCCTGGGCCCAGCACGAGCCCGGCCAGGACAACAACACCGGCCTCTTCCTGTCGAGGATGGCGAACCCCTGGACCCTGACGGGCCCTCAAATCAGGCTCTCCACACCGGAGTACGACTGGGAGTGCGTCGGCTACAAGGTCAACGAAGGCCCCTCGGTCATCGCCCGCCACGGCCGCCTCTTCATGTCGTACTCCGCCAGTGCCACCGACTGGCACTACTGCATGGGCCTGCTCACGGCCGACGCGGACGCCGACCTCATGAACCCGGCCAGCTGGTCCAAGTCCCCCACCCCCGTGTTCACCAGCAACGACACCACCAAGCAGTACGGCCCCGGCCACAACTGCTTCACCGTCGCCGAGGACGGCCGCAGTGACGTCCTCGTCTACCACGCACGCCAGTACAAGGAGATCGTCGGCGACCCGCTGAACGACCCCAACCGCCACACCCGTGTCCAGAAACTCGGCTGGCACGCGGACGGCACCCCGGACTTCGGCATACCGGTGGCGGACACCGCCACGGACACGGAGGTCGCGTCATGAGACGTGCTCACGCGGTACTGCTCGCCCTCTGTCTGGCCCTGGCCGGCGCCCTGGTGACCGCCGGACCGGCCCAGGCCGCAGCGCTCACCATCCCCAACGGCGTGCAGTTCACGGACACTTCGGGAGCCGCCCTGCACGCGCACGGCGGTGGGGTCATCAAGGTCGGCTCCTACTACTACTGGTTCGGCGAGGACCGCAACGCCGACAACACCTTCCGGTACGTGGACGCCTACCGCTCCACCGACCTGAAGAACTGGGAGTTCAGGAACCACGTCCTGACCCAGTCCTCCGCCGCGGAGCTGGGCACCGCCTACATCGAGCGGCCCAAGGTGGTCTACAACGCGACCACCGGCAAGTTCGTGATGTGGATGCACAAGGAGAACGGCACCGACTACAGCGAGGCCCGCGCGGCCGTCGCCGTCTCCGACACCGTCGACGGAAACTACACCTACCAGGGCAGCTTCCGCCCGCTCGGCCAGTACATGTCCCGGGACATCACCACGTTCGTCGACACCGACGGCACCGGGTACATGGTCTCGGCCGCCAACGAGAACTACGACCTGCACATCTACAAGCTGACCGCCGACTACACCGGCATCGACAGCCTCGTCGCCAACCCCTGGGCGGGCGGCCACCGCGAGGCACCGGCGCTCTTCAAGCGGGGTGGCGTCTACTTCATGCTCACCTCGGGCGCGACCGGCTGGAGCGCCAACCAGCAGCAGTACGCCACCGCCACCTCCCTCGCCGGGCCCTGGACCTCGATGGCCAACGTCGGCGACTCGACGACGTACAACTCCCAGACCGCGTACGTCCTTCCGGTGCAGGGGACTTCGGGCACCTCGTACCTGTACATGGGAGACCGCTGGGGCAACTCCTTCGGCGGCACCGTCAACGACTCCCGTTACGTCTGGCTGCCGCTCACCTTCCCGACCTCCACCACGATGTCCATGTCCTGGTACCCCGAGGTCACGATCGACGCGGCCGCCGGCACGATCGGCGGCACGAGCGCCACGTACAACACGCTGATCGCCCGCAACAGCTCCAAGTGCGCCGACATCCCCAACCAGTCGCTCTGGCAGGGGATCGCGATCAGCCAGTACACCTGCAACGGCGGCGGCAACCAGAAGTGGTGGTTCAAGGACCTCGGCACCGGCTACTACCAACTGGTCGGCCGCGGCAGCTCGTTGTGCCTCCAGGAGAACGCCTCCACGGTGACCCAGGAGAACTGCTCGGCGAGCGCCACCACCCAGCAGTGGTCGGTGGTCACCTCGGGCTCGTACGTGAACATCAAGGCCCGTACCACCGGGGAGTGCCTCGACGTGAACGGCGCGTCCACCGCCAACTCCGCCGCGATCATCACGTACACGTGCAACGGAGCGACCAACCAGCAGTGGGCGCGCGGGACCTGACGTCAGATCAGCAGGTCGAGGGCGTCGATCGAGGTGCCCGCGCTGAGATAGGCCGTCGACCCCGAACCGCTCACCACGTTGATCTTCAGGACGTTGTACTGGCTGGTGTCCGTGCGCCAGGCACTGGCTGGAACGCTGTAGGTGAACGTGTGGTTGTTGCCCCGGTAGGACCCGTTGGTCAGGGACCGGGTGCTCGGCTGTGTGGGCGGGGAGGGGATCGCCGAGGTCCAGGTGTCGTTGACGACGACCTGCGGCCGCCCGTTGGCGTAGGCCGTCGTCACCCCGATCCGCAGGGTGTGGGAGGCGGCGGCCTGGGCCGCGGTCAGCTTGAAGTACACCAGCAGACCGCTGTTGACGTCCTTCCAGAGGTAGCAGGGGAAGGCGGAGGTCTCGGTGCCGCTGCCGATCACCACGTTGCCGGTCCACGCGGCGGCGCGGACGTCGGAGGGGTGGGCGTAGGTCATCAGGTCGGCGTTCTTGAAGCCGCTCGGCGTGCCCGTCCAGTCGTTGATCCGCCAGATCGCGCTCGCGTTGCCCGGGTCGTTCGAGGACGGGATCGCGATCGAGTTCAGGGTGGTCGTGCCACCTGCGGTCACCGTCACGGAGGTGGTGTGGACGGCGAGTTCGCTCTTGAAGACGGTCAGCGTGTACGTCCCCGGAAGGACTCCTGCGAGGGAGAAGTAACCGTCCGAGGAGCGGGCCGAACCCCAGTACTGGGCCGCCGAGTTGGCGAGCCCGACCGTGTACGGGTACGCGGAGTTCCGGCCCGTGATGCCCACGCCCGCGACCCGGCCCCGGCCGCCCGAGCCGACGTATCCGGAGATGCCGAGCGAGTCCGCCCAGGAGGTGGTGAGGGTGCCCGGGAAGAGGGACGAGGAGGGCGCGCCGCCGTCCGTGAGGGCGATGACGTACGGACCCTGGAGGCCGAACCGCTCGTCCTCGGTCTGGTTCTGGGCGTAGTGCAGGATCTCGTACAGGCCGCCGCCGTCCGCGCTCTGGTGGCGCAGCAGCGAGCGGTAGAACGGACCGCCGGAGGCCTTCTCGTGGTTGGAGCGCACGATCCACAGCCCGACGCCGTTCGCGCTCCAGCCGACGTAGTCGTAGTCGACGACCCGCAGCTTCGAGTAGTGCTTGGAGCGGGTCTGGCCGTCGGACTTGGCGAACACGTCCGAGGCCTCGATGGTGGTGGGCGCGTAAGTGTAGGAATCGGGCTCGTCGTTGAGGAACAGGCCCGCCTTGACGCGCAGGATGAAGCGGGTGGAGGCGACCGAGGTGTCGGCGCGGTTGGTCCACAGGTAGACGTTGTTCTCGCCGCTGCGGGCCGCGTAGTAGTGGCGCAGCGTGCCGTAGGCGACCGAGATCAGGATCGTGGACCCCGACTGCCTGATGGTGACGGTCGAGGTGCCGAGGCCGGACTCGATGTGCGAGTTCTTGCCGCCGTAGCCCTGGTACTCGGTGCCCTTGTAGACCAGCGAGGTCAGGTCGCCGTTGGTCTTGCTGACCTTGAAGACGAGGCTCGCGCCGGTGTCGACGACGTAGTTCGAGCCGTCGTCGGTGTAGCCGAAGCTCGCGGCGGACGCGGCCTGGGCGAGCGGCCCGGCGAGGGCGGCCGTCCCTGCGGCGGCCGCGGTGCCGAGGACGAAGGTACGGCGTCCGACCGGTCTGTTCGCGGTGGGCTCGGACATGTGGGGGTGCCTCCTCCGAGGGGGTGTGGGGGCGGTGCGGGTGCTTTGGAGGGTGACAGTTGAATCGATTTCGCGAAAGGGCTTTCGCTCGCTGGAGGTTGGCAATCTTGTGAAATCGACTCAGGGGCTGGAAAGCGCTTGCTCGTGGGGGTACGGTCCAGCCGCCAGGCCTTGTCGTCGATCTGGGGAGCCTCGAATGAGACGTTTCAACCTCGCCGTACTGGCAGCGGTCACGCTCGGCGCGGGCCTGACCGCGGTACCGGCGCAGGCTCAGCCGGGCCGCACCCTCGGCATCGACAACTGCGCGGGGAACGCCTGCCACTTCGACGTCCCGCCGGGCACGTACGACGTCAAGGTCCTCCTCGGCTCGGACGCGGAGTCCAGCACGGCGATCAGCGGGGAGACCCGGCGTGCCCTGCTGCCGGAGACCGCCGTCGCCGCCGGCGAGCGGACCGCCCGCAGTTTCACCGTCGACGTCCGTACGCCGGAGGGCGAACCGACGGGACCCGACGGCACCCCCGGCCTCGACCTGACACTCGGCGGCACCGCCCCCGCTCTCGCCGACATCCGCGTCACCCCCACCCGGCACGCCCACCAGATCTTCCTCGTCGGCGACTCCACGGTCTGCGACCAGCCCGGCGACCCGTACTCCGGCTGGGGCCAACAGCTGCCCCAGTACCTCCGCAAGGGCGTCTCCGTGGCCAACTACGCCGACTCCGGGGAGAGTACGGTGACATACCTCTCCGAACCGCGCCTGTGGGCCACGGTCCAGCCGCTGATCCGCCGCGGCGACCTCGTCCTGATCCAACTCGCCCACAACGACAAGACCACGGACGAGGCGACGTACCGGGCGAACCTGGAGACTCTGGTCACGGGTGTGAGGGAGAAAGGCGGGAACCCTGTCCTCGTGACGCCCATCGTGCGACGCTGGTTCAACTCGGACGGCACACTGAACAACGGGACGGCCCTGCTGGTCAACGGCCTCGGGGTGGACCATCCCGCGGTGATCCGCTCGGTGGCCGCGGCCGAGGACGTCCCGCTGATCGACCTGACGGCGAGGACGAAGGCGCTGGTGGAGTCCTTGGGCGTGGAGGGTTCCAAGGCGATCTACCTGTACAACGAGAAAAGGGACAACACCCACACCTCCGTGCACGGCGCCACGGTGTACGCGGGCCTGGTCCGCGACGAACTGCTCGCGCAGGGGCTGGTGCCGGAGGGTGCTGTGAGGGTGGGATAGACGCCTGGGGCGTCCCGACCGGAACCGGGGCGCCCCAGGTCTTTGCCTGGTGAGTGGGGGAGTCGGCCAGTGGTCGGGCGGGCCAGTGGCCGAACCACCAAGTGGCCGAGCCAATCGCCAGTGGCCGAGCCGCCAGTGGTCGCACCACCAAGTGGCCGAGCCACTGAGCCGTTCGACGACCATCCAGTGGCTGAACCACCGAGTGGTCGAACCGTCGACTGGCTGAGCCACTGAGCCGTTCAACGACGACCGACAGGCTCAGCCATTGAGCCGCTGAGCCACTGAGCCCTGAGCCACTGAGCCGCCCAGAAGGAAGAAGCGATGCACCTGCCTCCCGAGGACCGCACCCTCAGCCCGTACACCGGTTACACCCGCGCTCATTGGGAGGCCGCCGCCGACGCCCTGCTCGCGGCCGTGGAACCGTACGCCACCGAGGACCGCGCCCTCTACCACTTCCCCGGCGACCGCCAGAGCTGGACGGGCCGCCTCTCCGACGGCCTGGAGGGCTACGCCCGCACGCTCCTGCTGGCCGCTTTCCGCCCGGACGAGACCACGCTCCAGCGGTACGCCGACGGCCTCGCGGCTGGCGTGTCCGGCGTCTGGCCGCGCATCGAGGACCGTACCCAGCCGCTGGTCGAGGCGGCGTCGATCGCCTTCGCGCTGCGCCTGACCTGCGAGTCGCTCTGGGACCGCCTCGACGACGGCGTACGGCAACGGGCCGCGGCCTGGCTCGGGGACGCGCTGACCGCCGAGGCCTGGCCCTGCAACTGGGAGCTGTTCCCGGTCACCGTCGCCGGCTTCCTGGAGTCGGTCGGGTACGAGCCCGAGGCGTGCCGCAAGGCGATCGACCGGGGCCTGACGCGCATCGAGCAGTGGTACGTCGGCGACGGCTGGTACACCGACGGCGACGGCCGTAAGTTCGACTACTACAACGGCTGGGCCATGCACCTCTATCCGGTGCTGCACGCCTGGCTAGCCCGGGACGACCGGCTGCTGGACCTGTACGGCGGCCGCCTCTCCCGCCATCTCCAGGACTACGCCCGCCTGTTCGGCGCCGACGGGGCCCCGATGCACCAGGGCCGCTCCCTGACGTACCGCTTCGCGACCACGGCCCCCCTCTGGCTGGGCGCCCTGACCGGCCGCACCCCGTTGCCCCCGGGCGAGACGCGACGGCTGGCCTCCGGTGCGCTGAAGTACTTCCTGGACCGGGGCGCGGTGGACTCCAACGGCCTGCTCTCCCTCGGCTGGCACGGCCCCGACCCGGCCGTGCTGCAAGGCTATTCGGGCCCCGCGTCCCCGTACTGGGCGAGCAAGGGCTTCCTCGGCCTGCTCCTCCCGCCCGACCACGAGGTGTGGACAGCGGTGGAGGAACCGGGCCCGGCGGAGCGCTCCGACGCGCTCACCCCGATCGCCGCCCCCAACTGGCTGCTCCAGTCCACGAGTTCCGACGGCCTCGTCCGCCTCCACAACCACGGCAGCGAGGACGTCCGTTACGACCCGTACTACACCCGCCTCGCCTACTCCACGGTGACGGAGCCCTCGCCGTCGTACGACAACAGCCTGATCCTGGACGGCGATCCGAGCCGTACGGAGATCGAACCGCTGGGGGTCGGCGAGGGATGGGCGGCCTCGCGTCACACGGCGGCCGGAGGCGCGCGCGTCTCCAGCGCGGTGCTCGCGCGGGGAGCCGTGGAGGTACGCGTCTTCCTGGTGACCGGGGCCGAGCCCGGCACACCGGTACGGGTGACGGGCTGGGCCCCGCGGGAGGGCGTGCGCACCGAACTCCTCCCCGCCGTGGGGCTGGACACCGGACTGACCGGAGTGACCGGCCCCGGCGACACCCTGTTCGCCGCCCTGGCCCGCTTGACCGCGGACGCCGACGCCCCGCCTCTCGGAGAGACGGTGGCCGTACGGGACGTAGGAGCAGGGGAGTTGACGGTGACGTGGAGCGGGGGCCCCGGGACGCGGGTCCGGCTGGACGGCTCCGGGATCCACATCACCGACGGGGACTGAGCCGCTCGGGCAGGATGAGGATCATGGGTGGGCACGACGAACTGGACGAACTGCTGGGCCGGGCCGGGCTGGAGGTCGTGGGGGAGCGGCGGGTCGAGGAGGTGCTGCCCCCTCCCGTGGCGTGGCGCCAGATGATCGGGTGGCAGACCGAACCGACCGTCGCCGTGGCGGACGATCACCCGGACCTGGTCGCCGAGCTCAACGCCCAGTGGTACCGGCTTGCGTCCGAGACGGGGATCCTCGGCGGCGACGGGGTGTTCCTCATCGCCGTCTCCGGTGCCGGGAGCGGGAGTTGGACACGCGTCCGGCTCACCGACGGCTGGGATCTGGCCGGGGTGCTGGGCGTGCGGCCGGGGCAGCCGGAGTTCCTCACGCTGGCCCTGGACGGGGACGTCATGGTGGGTGCCACGACCGAGGAGTACGCGGTCTGGCTCGTCGCCCTCGACCGCCTCAGGGAGCGGCGGGAGGCGGCGGCTCGCGTAGCCGCCGAGGAGACGCCCGAGGATCGGACCGCCGCCTGGGAGCGGCTGTTCCAGGGGCCGAAGCCCACGGAGAAGGTGCTCGAGGCGTGGGCGGACGGGCTCTCGCTCAACCCCGCGACCCCCAAGGAGCTGTGGCCCCGGCTGGTGGATCGATCCTGGTACGCGATGTACCGCGCACTGCCGACGGACGTCGTGGACGAGATCCTGGCCCACCCTGACTGGAATCGTCGTGCCCGGGCGGCCGAGAACCAGCCGAACATCACGCCCGATCAGTGGGCCCGGACGATCCTCGCGGAAGAGGACGAGCGGCAGCGGTGGATCCTCACCATGCTGGCCGCGGACCGCTGGGCCGAACTCCCGGAGGACACCTGTCGCCGGCTCGCGGCCGATCCGTCCGCGCGCGTCCGCTCCGAGACCGCACGCCTCAAGGGCCTGCCGGCCTCCGTCGCGGTCGCGCTGGCAGCCGACCCCGACGGCGGTGTCCGAGCCGTGGCCTGCCGGGCGGCCTGGCCCCACCTCGACACCCCGGCACGCGAGGCGCTGCTGACCGATCCCCACGACACGGTGCGTGCACGGGTGTTGTTGCTGCACCACCAGGAACACCCCATGCCCCGAGCGGTGTTCGAGACCCTGGAGGCCAAACGGGAGGCGCTGGCGAGCTGCCTCCTGGAGCCCGGACTCGCCGCACACCTGGCCCGGCACGGGGACCCGGCGGAGCGCCGCTCCCTCGCCGGCAATCCTTGTCTGACCGCGGACCTGGTCGCCCTGCTCGGCGAGGACCCCGACGCCGACGTGCGCTTCGCCGTGTCGACACGGGCCGACCTCACCGAGGACCAACGCGCGTGCATTCTCTACGACTTCGACCCGGACGGCCGTTACTTCCCGCTGGACTGGGTCGTCGCACTCCACGACGATCCCGACGCCATGCGCCGCCTGGCCGCTTCCTCCCACCCCCTGGTCCGCAGAAGCGTCGCACGAGCCCGGCACCTCCCGCCGGAGGTCGTCGAGCGCCTCGCCCGGGACGAGGACCGAGTCGTGCAGCTTTTCCTCGCCGAGTCCTGCGACGACGCGCCCGCCGACCTGCTGATGCGGGTGTGGCAGTGGTGGGACGGCAGTCTCACGGTCCCCGACCGCCCCCGCGGCCACCCGAACTTCCCCCGCCAGGACCTCCTCCGCTACGCCGACGACCCCAGCCCGCGCATGCGCCGCCTGGCCCTCGACGACCCGCGATCCACCGCTGACCTGGTGGAACGGCTCAGCCGGGATCCGAGTGAGGAAGTGCGTCACCGGGCCGCCCTCGACCCGAGGCTGCCCGCGGTGGCAGCGGCACGACTCCTGGAGGATCCGCATCACCACATCCGCGACGCGGCCGCCCGCCACCCCCGCCTGCCGGCCGGTCTCCTGACCCAACTGCTGCGGAGCGGAGGAGTGGAGACGGCGGCACGGAACCCCGCGCTCCCCGCCGAGGTCATGCGCCGCATGGTCGACATGATCAGCCCCTCGGCACCGGCCCTCCGGGCTTGAGACGGGCGATCCGCAGGTCGCCGCCTGGCCGAGGTCGACGACGGGCCGGCGCCGGAACAGGCCGCCGGTACCGCCGACGGCCGGGCGGGTGTCGGCGTCCCCTGAATATCCGATGCGAGCGCGTCGCCCGCGATCGTAGGGTGATCGGCGGACGACCGGGGGAGGGGCGTGACGTACGAGGCGCGGCGCGACGAGGGTGCGGACAGCCGTACGTTGCCGAAGGCGCGGCCCCTGTGGCGGCAACGCGACTTCGCCGGCTTCTGGGCCGCCCAGACCCTCTCCGTCCTCGGTGACTCCTTCGCGCTGATCGCGCTGCCCCTGCTGGTGCTGGAGGCGACCGGGTCCGTGGCGCGCATGGGCCTGCTGACTGCGGTGGGCGGTGCGGCCTCGGTCGTCGCGGCCGTGTTCGCCGGGGTGGTCGTGGACCGGGTCGACCGGCGCCGGCTGCTCATCGGGTGCGACCTGGTGCGGATGGTGCTGTACGGGGTGATCCCGGTGGTGTGGGTCCTCGGGCCGAAGGTCTGGCTGCTGTACGCGGTGCTGCCGGTGTGCGAGGCCGTCGGGATGCTGTTCGCCGTCGGATACGTCACGGTCGTGCGGAGTCTCGTCGGCACCGGTCGACTCACCGAGGCCAACGGGCGGTTGAACGCCACCGCCGCCGCGGCCGGAGTGCTGGGACCGGTGTGCGCGGGAGTGGTCGCGGCCTGGACGGGGCCCGCCACCGCGGTCGGCGTGGACGCGGCCAGCTTCGGGGTGTCGGCGCTCTGCACGGCGTTCGTGCGGTTCCGGCCCCGCCCCGCCGAACCGTCCGCACGCACCGGGCTGTGGCGGGACCTGCGCACCGGAGCGGCCTTCCTGCGCGAACAGCCGGTGCTGCGCTCGCTCACCGTGCTGCTGTTCGGGTTCAGCTTCCTCACCCTCGGCCTCAACGACCTGGTGATCTACCACCTCAAGCACGACCTCGGCCACGACGACGGCACGGTCGGCACCGTCATGGCGGTGGGCGCGCTCGGCACCATCACGGGGGCGCTGCTGGTGGCCCGGGTCCGCCGCTGGTTCGGCTTCGGCGTGGTGTGGACCGGCTCCGTCGCGCTGTGCGGCCTCGCCTTCGCCGGCATCGCCTGGGCCGACGAAGTCCCCGTGGTCGCCCTCCTGTTCGCCCTCTTCCTCGCCGGCGGCGGCATGGCGGGCACCTGCTCCATGTCCCTGCGCCAGGAGATCACCCCCGAACCCCTCCTGGGCCGCGTCACCTCGGCCTTCTGGACCCTCCACTACGCCGCCGCCCCCCTCGGCGCCGCCACCCTCACCTGGGCAGCGGAACACCGGGGCACGACCCCGGTCGCCCTGACGGCGGGCGCCTGCTGCGTACTGACAGCAACAGCCGCCCTGCTGACCCCGATCCGCCGGGCCTGACAGTGGGCCCCGCGCATCCCCGCACCCGGCCCGCGGCCCGCGGCCCGCGGCGCGCGGCCCGCGAGTCAGCCGTTGATCCCCGCATAGTGCCGAAGGCTCCACCGCCACAGCACCCGTGAGCCCAGATACGCCGCCACGCCCACCAGGGGTGACAGGGCCGCCAGCCAGTACGGGGCGCCCGTGTCGTGGCCGTGGCCGGTCAGGACCGCTGCCGGGAAGTAGGCCACGAAGGCGAGGGGGAGGCCGTAGGTCAGCAGGCCGCCCACTGCCTTGGGGAGGACGTTCAGGGGGTAGCTGCCGAAGGTGCCGAGGAGTTCCTCCAGCCAGCGGCTCCAGTAGTCGGCCGCCGGGAAGCGCAGGCCCGCACAGGTGATCGCCGTGAAGAGGGCCGCCTCCAGGAACATGCCGCCGATGACCGCCGCGATCAGGTAGGAGATCCGGCCCGGCGTCCAGTCGAGCTGGCTGCGGCTCAGGGCGCCGATCATCAGGCCCACCGCCACCGTCAGGTCGCCGATCGCGTTCGTCGGGAAGAACTCCAGCTGGAGCTGGCGGTGCACCGGCATCGGGCGGGTCAGGTAGATGTCGATCCTGCCCTCCTGGATCTGCCGGCCGGAGCCGTGCACACGGCCCAGGAAGAGCACGAACAGCCCGTGCGCGAGCATTCGCGTCGCCGGGATCAGCAGCACCTCGGAGCTGTCCCAGCCGCCCATTCCGGTGAACCGGGTGAGCAGCACCGTGGCGAACACGATCACCGACACCTGCCAGATCGCCCCGATCGCGATCATCAGCAGGAACTCGGTCCGGTACTCCAGCTGCGCACGGAAGTTGAGCCGCGTGACGCGCCACGCGATCCGCATGCCGTTCACAGGCCTCAGCCTCCCTGGGAGATGACACGACGGGCGGCCCGCCGCCACAGAAAACGGGTGAACAGGGTGAGCACCACGACCCAGCCGGCCTGGATCGCCAGCTGCTCGCCGGCGTCCGACAGCGGGATGCGGCCTATGTAGATCGACAGCGGCACGCTCAACGTCGCCTGGAACGGCAGGAATCCGCTCAGCGTGATGAACCAGTCCGGGAAGAACCACAGCGGCGCGTACACCCCGGACAGCAGGTTCTGCGCGAAGATCAGGATGAGCATCGCCGCGTTGTTGCGGACCGTCCAGAAGCACAACTGGTCCAGGAGCAGCATGACGTTGTAGAGGACCACCTGGCCCAGGAGCAGACTGAGCGCGAACACCCCTGCCACGGCTGCCGACTTGGGCGGGTCCACCACCCCCGCCGCGAGACAGACCAGATAGCCCCCCACGGCCCAGGCGAACCCGTACACCTGCTCGCCCAGGGCCCGCAGGGCGTGATAGCGCTGCGGCGGCAGCGGGCGCAGGTACCAGTAGACGATCGTGCCGAAGTGCATGTGCTGGAGCACGGTGTCGCGGCCCGCGTACTGGTCCAACTCCCGCAGCCGGGAGGCGAGTACGGCGAGGACGGCGTACGTCACCGCCTGGCCCTCGGCGAGGCCCGCGGTGGTGCCGGCGTGCGCGTACAGGCCGTGCCACAGGGACGCCACGAGGATCACCTGGACGACCAGGCGGACCAGGACGGCGGTCATCCGTGGCGGTGCGTGCAGTTCTCCGAGCGGGGTGACGCGGGCGGCCCGCCAGGCGTGCAGGACGGCCATGTCAGACCCCCTCCGCGGCCGGCTCGGCGTGCACGTACGCGGCCCGCATCACGTCCTCCAGGTCGGCCTCGTCGATGGCGACGCCCGTCACCTCGTACCGCTCGATGACCGCCTTCAGCGCCTGGTGCACGGTGGGGGAGTCCGGTCCGTCGGGCCCGAAGACCACCTGCGGTCCGTCCTTCTTCAGTACGACGATCCCGTGCAGCGGCGAGACCTCCGCGTGCGCGTCCGCGAGCGTCGCCCTGACCTGCCAGGTCGAGCCGAACTTGCGGCGGATCTCGTCGAGGCTGCCGTCGAGGACGAGCCGGCCGTGGTTGATCAGGACGACCCGCTCGGCGAGCCGCTCCACCTCGGTCATGTCATGGGTGGTCAGCAGGACGGTACGGCCCCGCTCCTCCACCTGGTGGCGCAGGAACTCCCGCACCTGCTCCTTGACCACCACGTCCATGCCGATGGTCGGCTCGTCGAGGAAGACCACCGGCGGGTCGTGCAGCAGCGCGGCCGCCAGGTCGCAGCGCACCCGCTGGCCGAGCGAGAGATGGCGGACCCGGGTGTCCCAGAAGGTGGACAGCTCCAGGATGGCGTCGAACTCCGCGAGACGCGCGGCGTGTTCGGCCCTCGGCACCTCGTAGATGTCCCGGAGGATCGAGAAGGACTCCCGCACCGGCAGGTCCCACCACAGCTGGGTGCGCTGGCCGAAGACCGCGCCGATGTTACGGGCGTTGCGTTCGCGTTCCTGGTACGGCACCACGCCCGCCACCCGGGCCTCGCCGGAGGTGGGCGTGAGGATGCCGGTGAGCATCTTGATGGTGGTGGACTTGCCCGCGCCGTTCGGGCCGAGCAGGGCGAGGAGTTCGCCGGGCGCCACGTCGAAGGTGATGTCCGAGACCGCGTGCTTGGCGACCCGCTCGGGGTTGACCAGGGAGCGCAGGGTGCCGGCGAGGCCGGGGCGGCGGACGGTGGTGTGGAAGGTGCGGGACAGGCCGCGGACCTCGATGCTTCCGGTCACGCTGTGGACTCCCTTGCTGGGAACAAGAGCTGCGGCCGGCCGGCTTGGAGGGCCGACCGGCCGCGGGAACACCATGACCGTCCCAGAATGTCGATCAATCGGGCAATGGATTAATCGGTTGATGAGTTGGACTAATCGATCACCCACAGGTCGGCCGGAGGTCAGCCGGAGACCTCCGAGAAGACGAACGAGAACTCCGCCGGCTCGGCGAGCAGCTGGTACCGCGGCAGCACACCCGGACCGCACGACGCCGTACCGATGCCGTGGTGGCGGTGGTCCAGGCTGACCCACACCGTGTCCCCGGCGACGAGGTCGGTCAGGTGCGTCGCCGCGTCCAGCTGTTCGGTCGTCCAGCGCCGGGCCGCGAAGGAGAACTCCGGGTCGCCCTCGATCCTGAGGCCGCCGAGCTCAACCCAGCGCACGTCGGCGCGGGCGCCGTTCTCCTGCGGGCGCAGATACGGCGTCTGGAGCCCGTCCACGGTCGCGCTCCAGCGGCCGACCAGGGAGGCCGCCCGGGTGTCCGGGTACGCCTCGCCGGGACCACCGCCGAACCACGTGACCTCGTCGACCGCGGAGTCGGCGGCGGAGTCCGCCGCGGACAGCCCGAGCCGGACGCCGAGCCGCGGCAGCGGCACCGTCCACTGACCCTCGGGCGTCACGGACACGGTCAGCTTCAGCCGCGAGCCGTCCGAGGTCCAGCGGTACTCGGCGGCCAGGCCCACTTCACGGGCCGCGGGCGCCACCCGGGTACGGACCACCAGGGCCCGGGACTCCAGCTCCACCCCGACCAGGCGGTGCCGCATCCGGTGCAGGCCCAGGGTCCGCCACAGCGTGCTGTAGCGCAGCCCGGACTTCCACTCGGTGCCGTCGTCGTTGTCCGTCGTCGCCCGCCACACGTCCAGACGCGGGTTCTCGACGGCGACCCCGCCGATCGTCCTCAGCGCACCGGTCCGCGCGTCGAAGGCGGCCGGGCCGAGGGTGATCAGCCGCTCGCCGCGCTCCGGCCGGGCGGAGGGCGCGACGGAGGGCCGTACGCGCGAAGAGGCCGGGAACTGTCCCCACGCGATCACGTGGTCCTTCGGCGCCCAGTCGGTGTCGGCCGCCAGGAGCGCCCGTACGGTCCACTGCGCCTCCGCGGAGGCGTGCGCGGGCGGCTCCGGAAGCTTCAGCTCCGCGGACTCACCGGGTTGCAGCGACGGCACCGCCAGCGTGCCCGCCTCGACCGTCTCGCCCTCCACCTGGTACGACCACTCGAACGCGAGGGCGGACAGGTCGGCGAAGTCGTACTTGTTGGTGACGCGTACGGTGCCGTCGGCGCCCTCGATGCGGACGGGCTCGATGACCTTCTTGTACTCGACGAGCCCGGGGGACGGCGTGCGGTCCGGGAAGACCAGGCCGTCGCAGACGAAGTTGCCGTCGTGCAGCTCCTCGCCGAAGTCGCCGCCGTAGGCGTAGCCCAGCTCCGGGTGGGTGATGCCGTGGTCGATCCACTCCCAGATGAAGCCGCCCTGGAGACGGTCGTACCTCTCGAAGAGCTCCTGGTAGTCGGCGATGCCGCCGGGGCCGTTGCCCATGGCGTGGCCGTACTCGCACTGGATGAACGGCAGTTCGCGGCGCCCGAGGGTGCCGCCGTCCAGCTTTCTGCCGATCTGCTCGACCTCGGCGTGGTCGGCGTACATGCGGGAGTAGACGTCGGTGTCCCGGCAGTTCCAGTCGCCCTCGTAGTGCACCAGGCGCGAGGCGTCGCGTCCGTGGATCCACTCGGCCATCGCGGTCAGGCCGCGGCCGGTGCCGGCCTCGTTGCCCAGCGACCAGAAGACGATCGAGGGGTGGTTCTTGTCCCGCTCGACCATGCGGGCGGCGCGGTCCAGGAGGGCCGGGGTCCAGCGGTCGTCGTCGACGGGGTTGTCCCGCCACTCCTGCTCGGTGAATCCGTGGGTCTCCAGGTCGCACTCGTCGACGACCCACAGGCCGTACTCGTCGCACAGGTCCAGGAAGGCGGGGTGCGGCGGGTAGTGCGAGGTGCGCACGGCGTTGATGTTGTGCCGCTTCATCAGCAGCACGTCCTCGCGCATGGTCGCGAGGTCGAGGGTGCGGCCCTTCTCCGGGTGCCACTCGTGCCGGTTGACGCCCTTGAACAGGATCGCCCTGCCGTTGACCTTGATCAGGCCGTCCTCGAGCGCGACCGTGCGGAAGCCGATCCTGAGCGGGATCCGCTCGCCCTCGGTGACCAGTTCGCCGTCGTAGAGCCGGGGGCTCTCGGCGCTCCACGGCGCCACCAGGGCGGTGACGGACTCACCGGTCGCGACATCGATGTCGAGGGAGGGCACGAGCACCCGGCCGTCGACGTCGGAGTCGACGCGCAGGGTGCCCTCGCCCGTGAGGTGGTCGTAGGAGGCGTGCACGAAGAAGTCGAGGGCGCTGCCCGCCGGGCGGTGCAGCAGGGTCACCTCACGGAAGATGCCGGGCAGCCACCACTGGTCCTGGTCCTCCAGGTAGGAGCCGGCCGACCACTGGTGCACGCGGACCGCGAGGACGTTGCCCTTCGGCTTCAGCAGCTGGCCCACGGCGAACTCGTGCGCGAGGCGCGAGCCCTTGAACTCGCCGATGTCCGTGCCGTTGAGCCACACCCGGGCGCAGGACTCCACGCCGTCGAACCGGATGACGGCGCCGCCGTCGGAGGGCCAGTCCTCCGGCAGGTCGAAGACCCGCAGGTGGTCACCGGTCGGGTTCTCGGTGGGGACGTGCGGCGGGTCGACCGGGAAGGGGTAGAGGTGGTTGGTGTAGATCGGCAGCCCGAAGGCGCCGTCGCCCTGGAGGACCCAGTGCCCGGGGACCGTGACCTCGGCCCAGCCGGCGGCGTCGTATCCCTCCTCGGCGAAGGAGTCGTCCTCGGCGTCGGCGGTCGCCGACAGGCGCAGGCGCCAAGTGCCGTCGAGGGACAGGGTCTTCGCGTCGGAGGCGGCGTACCAGGCGCGCGGCGGGAGGGCCCCGCTGCCGGGGGAGACGTCCTCGACGTAGTCGACGGCCGGGGTCGTGCGGAAAGACATCGGTCTCCAGGTCTTGAGAGAGAGGGGGCGGCCTCAGCCCTTGATGCCGGTCTGCGCGATCCCCTGGACCAGCCAGCGCTGGAGGAAGAGGAACACGAACACCAGGGGCAGGATGGAAATGGCCGTGGCCATGAAGATCAGGTGGAAGTTGACGGTCTGGTTGGTCATGAAGGAGGAGAGCGCGATCTGGACCGTCCACGAGCTGGGGTCCTGGCCGATGACCAGGGGCCACAGGAAGGAGTTCCAGGCGCTGATGAACGTGATCGTGGCGATGGCCGCGAAGAAGTTCAGCGAGTTGGGTACGACGATCCGCCAGTACGCGCCCCAGTAGCCGAGCCCGTCCACCCGTGCCGCCTCCTCCAGTTCCTTGGGGAAGCCGAGGAAGTACTGCCGGAACAGGAAGCAGGTGAAACCGCTGAACAGACCCGGGATGATCAGGCCGCGATAGGTGTCCACCCAGCCCAGGGAGGAGACCAGGACGAAGCTCGGGACGAAGGTCACGGCCGTCGGGACCATCAGGGTCGCGAGGACGGCGTAGAAGACCTTGTTGGCGTGCCGGTAGGGGATGCGGGCGAGGCCGTAGCCGGCCAGCGAGCAGACCAGGAGGGTGCCCAGGGTGGTCAGGACGGCGACGACCAGCGAGTTCACCATCGAGCGGCCGAAGTCGACCGTGGGGTCGTCGAACAGCTCGGAGATGTTGCCCCACTGGAAGGAGGGCAGCAGCTTCCAGTTCTCGCCGGTGATCTCCGGGTCCGTGGACAGGGAGTTGCGGAAGATCAGGTAGAAGGGGATCAGGAACAGCAGGGCGGCGACGCCTACGGCGATGTAGAGCCCCGTGTTGCCGAAGACGCCCCGGCCCTTCTCGCGCCGCTTGCCGGCCGGAGGAGTGGTGGTGGTCACTTGGAGTCCTCCCCCCTTCCGAAGCCCATGAACTTGCCCTGGATCAGGGTGACGAGGCAGATGAGCAGCGACAGGATGACCGCGCCGGCGCTGCCCGCGCCGTAGTCCTGGCTGGTGCCGAGGGCGGTCTTGTAGAGCTCCATGAGCGGGGTCTGGGCCCAGGTCGCCTTCTGCCCGATGATGTTGAAGAACTCGTCGAACGCCTGGTAGGCCGCGATGAGCAGCAGCAGGATCACGGCGGTCGAGGTGGCCCGCAGCTGCGGCAGCGTGATGTACCGGAAGGTCTGCCAGCCCGGCTTGGCGCCGTCGATGGCGGCGGCCTCGTACAGCTCGCCCGGGATGTTCTGGAGCGCGGCCAGGAACAGGATCATGTAGAACCCGGACTGGATCCACAGCCGCAGGGTCACGATGACCAGCCAGTACCAGGGCGGGCTGGGGTTGGCCAGGTAGGCGATGTTGTCGACGCCGAACCAGCCGAGGACGGTGTTCATGAGGCCGAAGCGGACACCGCTGAAGATGGACATCTTCCAGATCAGCGCGGCGGCCACGTAGGAGACGGCGGTCGGCAGGAAGAACACCGAGCGGAAGAACGCGCGCATGAACCGCAGCCGGTTGACCAGCAGCGCGAGCCCCAGCGACAGCGCCCACGTGGTCGGCACGATGAACGCGGCGAACACCGTGAAGGTCAGCAGGGAGTCGGGGAACTCGCTGTTGGTCAGGATCTGCGTGTAGTTCTCGAAGCCGACGAACTTGCTCGGTGTGACGGTGTACCTGGCGTCGAAGAAGCTGAGCCAGACGCTCCAGAAGATCGGAACGAAGACGAAGATCACCAGGCCGATGAGGAACGGCCCGGTGAAGAGCCAGAAGTTGACGGTCGCGTTGCCCCGCAGGCCCCGCCGCGGCCGGGCCGGGGAGGCCTTGGCCGGGGCGGGCTGGGCGACCCCGCGCGTGGTGGTGGTCGACATGACGTGGTCTTCCCGGCGGCCTAACCGAACAGCTTCTTGAGCTCGACGTTGACCTTCTTGTCGCAGGTGTCGAGCGCCGCCTCCGGGTCGCCGCTCTTGCGGACGGAGGACGAGATGACCTCGGCGAACGCGGTCTGCATCGTCTGGTCGTAGGCGATGTTGTCGAAGTGGCCGTAGTCGGTGAAGAGCTTCACGCCCTCGGCGGGCAGGCCGGTCTTGAGCTTGGTCGCCTTCTCGGCGATCGAGGTGCGCGGCGGGATGTGGAAGCCGTACGAGGTGGCCCAGTCCTCCTGGTACTGCGTCTGGTCGATCCACAGCCACTTGACGTATTCCTTGGCCGCCTCGACGTTCTTGCCCTTGGCGTTGACGAAGATCGACCAACCGCCGTTGTAGACGGACTGCTTGCCCGCGGAGCCGATCTTCGGGAAGGGGAAGATGCCGAGGTCGTCGCCGAGCGCCTGCTGCATGGCCGGCATGGACCACATGCCGCCCCACTGGATGGCGCACAGGCCCTGGTTGAGCGAGGAGGGGTCCCAGAAGTCGGTGGGGGCGTCGAGGAGGACGTTGCCGCTGGTGAACAGCTTGCGGAGCTGCTTGAGGCCCTCGACGACGCCGTCCGTGTGGTAGGCGATCTCGTTCTTCTCGTTGATGGTGTCGGCGCCGGCGGACCAGATGATGGGGTTCTGGACCGCGGTGAAGTCGTTGCCGAGGAAGACGCCCTTGACCTTGTTGGTGGTGAGCTTCGCGGCCGCCTCGAGCAGCTCGTCGAGCGTGGTCGGGACCTCGACCTTGGCCTTCTCGAACATCGACTTGCGGTAGTAGAAGAACTGCGGGTCGTCGATCATCCGTATTCCGTAGATCTTCCCGTCGACCGTGTGGGACTTGATGTCGTTCGGGTTGAAGTCGGCCTTGACCGGGTCGATCAGGTCCGTCAGGTCCGCCACCTGGCCGCTCTTGACGAGCTGGAGCTGCGGGTGGAACTCGAAGACGTCGGGCGCCTTCTTGGTGAGCAGGGCGGCGAACAGCGCGGACTCGAAGTTGTTGCCCGTGATCCAGTTGGTGCTCACGTCGGCCTTCTTGTACGCGGCCGCGTACTTCTTGATGGCCTGCTCGGTGCCCGCCTCGCCGTAGGCGTGGAAGTACTGGGTGAGCGCGGTGCCCGAACCGGAGCCGCCCCCACGGCCGTTGTTCCCGCCGCACGCGGCCAGTCCGCCGGCGGCGGCCAGACCCATCGCGGCCTTCATCACGTTACGACGGTTCCAGTTGGTGCTGCTCATTGCCGACATGCTGACGTCCTTGTCTCGAATACGGCTTGCGGCTCTGCGCCTTGGCTCTGCGGCTCAGTGCCAGGTGGCTCAAATGGACCTGCGGTGCGGGACGTTAACCTTCGGCTAAGGCTTCGGCAAGGGGTTGGACGAAGTCTGTTCGAAGCGTTGTGGAACGTTCGGGATACCGGACGAACGGGGGAGCGGGCCGCCGCACCAGCGGCCCGCAACCCTTTGCGGACGGGATGAGTTACTGCTGGGACCAGGCCTGGTTGGCTCCGCCGTTGCAGGTCCACAGGCCGACCTTGCTGCCGTCGGCGGTGGCCTGTCCGCCGACGTCCAGGCACTGGCCGGACGCCTCGCTGACGACCTGGCCGTTGGAGTTCAGCAGCCATCGCAGGCTGCCGTCACGGGTGGGCTCCGGGCTCGTCACGAGCCCCGAACTCCCCGCCGTCAGATAGCCGTTCACGCCCTTCAGACGGCCCTTCGCGTCGTACGACCACATCTGCTCGGGCCCGCCCGTGCAGCTGCTGATCGCCGCCCCGGAGGAGTCGGCGGTCAGGCACTTGCCGGACTGCCTGCCCTGGAGCGCGCCGGTGACCGCCGAAGTGCCGTGGCCCTTCTGGTCGAGGACGTACGTCGTGATGGACCGGGGCGGCAGGGTCGCCGACGCCGTGCCGTCCTGGACCGCGGGCCTGGTGACGTTCGCCCAGCTCTCGGTCGCCGAGGTCCGCACGGCCTTGCTCGCGCGCACCGGCGCCTTGCTGTGGAAACGCAGGCTCAGGTCGGTGGCGGTGGTGTTGTGGTTGTTGACCACCACGACCCACCTGCCGTGGTCGTCGTAGCTCGACACCTCGACGCCGGCCGGCACCCCGGTCACGTTGTGGGCGACCGCGCCCGGCCGGACGAACTTGCTGTACTGGCCCAGCGCGTAGTAGCGCTTGGTGAAGTACAGGGTCTGGTTGCCGTTGGTGGCGTAGTCCGGGTCGTAGTAGATCAGGCCGTCGTTCCAGCCCTCGCTGTTGCGGACGAGCGGATCGCTGCCGATCATCTCCGAGAGGGCGACCCACCACTGGAACGCCGAGTCGTGCGCGGTCGCGAAGTCCTTGTGGATGATCCGGGACAGGTTCAGACCACCGTCGATCGTGGGGTCGTACTCCTGCGCCCAGCCCGTGCCGCCGTTGCCGAAGCAGCAGATCTCCGTGGACCAGGACCGCTTGCCGACCGACCTCGACGTCTCGTAGACCTTCGCGCGCTGGTCGTCGCCCGGGTTGTTGTACGTGTGGTGGGCGAGCCTGTCGACGTACTGGGCGGTGTCCGGCTGTGAGATCCACTGCGGCACTTCGGTGTTGAAGTTCACCGTGGAGCTGGACTCGTCCGCGATGATGCCGGTCCGCTGCTGCCGGGCCCGCTGCTCTGCGCCCAACGCCCGCACGATGTCGTCGCGTTGGTCGACCGGGACCAGCATGCCCTCCTGACCGCAGTCGCCGAAGCTGTTGGTCGGCTCGTTGAAGGGGCTGACGTAGTCGAACTTCACGCCCTGTTCGGCGAAGTGGTCGGTGACGTCGGCGACGTAGTCGGCGTAGTCCTCGGTGTTCTCCGCCTTCAGATAGCCGCCGCAGCTCAGGCCGTTGGTCTTCCACCGCGCCGGCGCGCTGTTGACGAAGGCGATCAGGTCCTTGACCCCGTACCGGGCGGCCGCGTACAGGAACGTCCGGCCCGCCTTGTCCCTGCTCCAGTCGTACGACCCGTCGTCGTTCAGGAAGTCCTCGGGGGCGCGCGGCGCGTAGGTCACTCCGGTGCCGCCACCGCCGATGTTGTAGCGGTAACTGCTCAGCGCCAGGCCGTCCTTGGAGAACAGCAGCTTCGCCACCCGGGCCTGGACCGCGGGGTCGAAGTTCTTCAGGTCGTTGACCCACCAGGCGCCCGACGCACCGATGTTGTCGATGGTCTGGGCCGCGTGGGGGGACACCTCGGCCACCGTGGGGGTGGCGGCCGAGGCGGGCGGGGCGGATATCAGGGGACCGGTGACAGCGAGCGCGGCTGCGGCTGTCAGCAGGGCCGATCTCCTGCGGTGGGGGTGAGTCACGTGCATCCCTTCCGTCGTCGTGAAGGCGGTGCTGTGTACTGCTACTGGCGAGCGTGGTGCGCCTTGCTCTTCACCGGGGTGGTGCGCTTGCCGGCGGACCTCTGCCCGACCGACTGGAGCGCCCCTTCGAGCGCGAACGTCGCCGCGCCCAGGCACACCGGGTCCGTGGGGATCGGGGAGAGGACGATCTCGGTGGCGGCCATCGGCCGGGGCAGCGCGTGCCGGGCGACGGCCTCGCGCACCTCCTCGACCAGGGGCTCGCCGAGCGCGGCCGCGACCCAGCTGGCGAGCACGACCACCTCGGGGTTGAACAGGTTGACCAGGTGCGCGATGGAGGCGCCGAGGTAGCGCGCGGTGTGCCGGACCACCTCGACCGCCACCGGGTCCCGGGTGAGCATCCCCCGGGCGAGCGCGGCGACGGTCGCCGTCTGGTCGCCCGGGTGCAGCAGTTCGCTGTCGGGGCTCAGCTCCCGCAGGTTCAGCATGATCCCGGGCGCGCCGACGTACGACTCCACACAGCCGTGGTTGCCGCACCGGCACAGGCGTCCGTCCAGGACGATCGTGTTGTGGCCCCACTCGCCCGCGCTGTTGGAGACACCGCGGTGCAGCCCGCCGCCCAGGATCAGTCCGGCGCCCACGCCGGTCCCGAGGTTGACCACCACGGCGTTCACCCGGCCGCGCGCGGCCCCGAACCACAGCTCGGCCACCGCGGAGGCGCGCAGCGGGTTGTCCAGGTACAGCGGGTAGGCGATGTACTCGGAGAGCAGGTCGAGCAGCGGCACGTCGTGCCAGTCCCAGTTGGGCGCGTACTCGGAGATGCCGGTCGCGCGGTCCACCTGCCCCGGCACGCTGACGCCGACGCCGAGCACCCGGGCGCCCTCGACCCCGGCCTGCGCGACCACCGAGCCGACGGCGGCGGCGACATGCGCGACCACCTGCTCGGGGAGGCTCTCGCCGGGGCGGACGTCCTCCTCGGCGCGGGCCAGGACGTTCAGCGCGAGGTCGAACAGCTCGACATGGACGTAGGTCTCCGCGATGTCCACGCCGATCAACGCGCCCCCCGACGCGTTGACGGCCACGAGTCCCCGGGGGCGCCCGCCCGCCGACTCCTCGAACCCGACCTCCGTGATCATGCGCAGGTCGAGCAGCTCCCCCACGAGCGTGGCGACGGTGGCCAGGCTCAGCCCGGTGGCCGCCGCCAGCTCCTGCCGGGAGGTGGGCGACTCGGCGATGATCTGGCGCAGCACCTCGTAGCGGTTCGCCGTGCGGATGTCACGTGATGTGCGCTTCACCTGGACCCGACCCCCATCCCCTCAGCTCAGCCCGGGACGACAGCGGCACCGGCGCGGCGCAAGGCTATGGGCTGCGGGGGACTTTGTACAAGGGGTTAGGAAAGGGGTTTGACAAAGTCAGTCGGCGAGTACGGCCCGGACGAAGGCGTTGGCGAATTTTGCCCCGGGATCCAGCTCGCGCGCCAGCTTCCGGAAATCGCCGAGCCGCGGGTAGCGCTCGCGCAGCACCTCCGCCGGCGTGGTGAAGACCTTCCCCCAGTGCGGGCGGGCGTCGAACGGGTCCAGCGCCTCCTCCAGGCGGCGCACCACCGGCAGCACGGCCGCGGTGTCCTCGATCCACGTGAAGTGCAGCGCCACGGTGTCCCGCCCGTAGGAGGGGCTCAGCCACTGCTCGTCGGCGGCCACGGTCCGCACCTCGCAGATCTGGAGCACCCCGGCGACGGTCTCCCGAATGCCGTCGACCGCGTGCAGCGCGTCCAGGGCGTGCCCGCGCGGCAGCAGGTACTCCGACTGGAGCTCCGCCCCGCTGCTCGGCGTGAACTCGGCCCGGAAGTGCGGCAGTCGGTCGTGCCAGGGCCCCGGCACCCCCGACTGCTCGGTGCAGTTGACCGCGGGCATCCCCGGCACCGGGTGCATCTTCTCGGTGGCGGGCACGGCCCACGGGAAGTCCGCGAGCGGCTGGTCGGTCCGCCGCTTGACCCACACCTGCCGGAAGCCGGGCTCCCGCCAGTCGGTGAACAGGCTGACGCTGTACGCCGCCGACATGACCGCTCCGAAGGCCGCCGAGTCCAGTTGGGCGAGGGGGAGTTCGGTGAACACGTACTGCTCGACGTCGAAGGACGGCACCAGGTCCAGGGTGAGCGCGGTGACGACACCGAGGGCGCCGAGGGAGGTGACGGCACCGCCGAACCGCTCGTCCTCCCGGCCGACGGTCAGCGTGGAGCCGTCCGCCGTGACCAGCTCCACCTCACGCACGGCCGAGGCCAGCGGGCCGTTGCCGACGCCCGAGCCATGGGTGCCGGTCGCCACCGAGCCGGCCACCGAGATGTGCGGCAGCGAGGCCATGTTGGGCAGCGCGAGGCCGTGGGCGTGCACCGCGCGGGCGAGCTCGGCGTAGCGGACGCCGCCCGAGACCCGTACGGTACGGGCCGCGGTGTCCACGTCGATCACCGGCGGCAGGTCGGCGATCGAGAGCAGCACACCGTCGGCGCCCGGATCGGCGATCTCGTTGAAGGAGTGCCCGCTGCCCAGCACCCGCACCCGGGTGCTCGCCGTGACGAGGGCGCGGGTCGCGTCCAGTGAGACCGGCCGGTGCAGCTCCTTGGCGGAGTAGGTGATGTTCCCCGCCCAGTTGGTGATCGTCTCCGACATGTCCGTCGTTCCTCCCGAGAGTGTGTATGCGTTGACCCTCTCATTTGCCGAGACCTACCGTGGAGAGCGTTTTCTACAACCTTTCGGCAGGTCTGGAGGCCCACCACCTTGTCCGAGCGACCCCGCGCGCTGTTCGCCATGACCGCCGAGAACGTGCCCCTCGTCTTCCCGCCCGAGGTGCTGGCGCGGCTGCGGGAGACCCTGGACATCGATCCGGGGCTGGTGGCCGAGGACCTCACCGACCCGGCGCTCGCCGACGCGC
Source organism: Streptomyces sp. NPDC057253 (assembly GCF_042669125.1). NCBI lineage: Bacteria > Bacillati > Actinomycetota > Actinomycetes > Kitasatosporales > Streptomycetaceae > Streptomyces > Streptomyces sp. NPDC057253. The sequence goes on from NZ_JBHUXV010000014.1 coordinate 111,072, forward strand.
TGGCCCGCACCGAGATCCTCGTGACCGGCTGGGGCTGTCCCCGTCTGGACGCGGCCGCCCTCGACGCGGCCCCGAAACTGCGGGCCGTCCTGCACGCGGCCGGCTCGGTCAAGGGCTTCGCCACGCCCGAGGTCTGGCGGCGCGGCATCGCCGTCTCCTCGGCCGCCGAGGCCAACGCCCTGCCCGTCGCCGAGTACACGCTCGCGATGATCCTGCTCGCCGGGAAGGACGTCTTCCTGCGCCGGGAGCAGCTGCGGGCCGGGCGGCCGGCTGCGGGCTGGGGGGTCGTGCCGGGCATCGGCAACCACGGGCGGCGGGTCGGGGTGATCGGGGCGTCCCGGATCGGGCGCCGGGTGATCGAGCTGCTGCGCCCCTTCGACCTGCGGCCGGTCCTCAGCGACCCCTACGTCGACGAGGCGGGCGCCGCGGCCCTGGGCGTGCCGCTGCTGCCGCTGGACGAGCTGCTGCGGACCTCCGAGATCGTCAGCGTGCACGCCCCCGAGACCCCGGAGACCCGCCATCTGCTGGGCCGCCGCGAGCTGGCCCTGATGCCCGACGGGGCCGTCCTGCTCAACACCGCGCGCGGATCGCTGGTGGACCACGACGCCCTCCTCGCGGAACTGCGCACCGGCCGCCTCTCCGCGATCCTCGACGTCACCGACCCGGAGCCGCTGCCCGCGGACTCCCCACTGCTGGGCCTCCCCAATGTCTTCGTCACCCCCCACCTCGCGGGCTCCCAGGGCAACGAGCTGGCCAGGCTGGGCGAGGCCGTCGTAGCGGAGGCGCGGCGGGTGGCGGCGGGGGAGCCGGTGGCGCATCCGGTGAGGGAGACCGAGCTGGGGCGGACGGCCTGACAGAACGCGTTCAGGCGCTCTAATCCACCCATACACCCACATATCGCTCGCCATGGAGGCCCCCCGTTCCGTGGCTCCCGCACCGAAGGCATAACGTGAGGAGTCAGACGTCCGATCCGGGAGGAGAACACGGGATGGGCAGCCGTACCGCGCTGGTCGAGGATCTGATGGAGCGGTTCCCGCAGGTTCCGCGGGAAGCCGTCTTCAAGGAGGACCTGTTGCGGGGTGGCGTGGCCTTCGACCCGTCCGCCCTCAGCGACAACGAGTCCGGTGAGGTGAAGCCGAAGTCGTACTTCATCTTCTCCTTCGACCACGGCACCCTGCCGGAACTGGGCGAGGCCGCGCTGCGCCGGCCCCCGGAGGAGATCATCCTCACCGGCGGGCCCTACGACCTGCGCAGGACCGTCGTCTCGGTGCGGGTGAACCCGGCCTCGCCGTACCGCGTGGCCGCCGACGACTCCGGCATGCTCGGGCTCTACCTCGACGGCAGGCGGATCGCCGACGTGGGTGTGCCGCCGATGCCGGAGTACTACCGGCACAAGCTCTCCAGCGGGAAGTCCGTCATGGAGGTCGCCCCGACGATCCAGTGGGGCTACCTGATCTACCTGACCGTCTTCCGGGTCTGCCAGTACTTCGGCGCCAAGGAGGAGTGCCAGTACTGCGACATCAACCACAACTGGCGCCAGCACAAGGCGGCCGGGCGGCCGTACACCGGGGTCAAGGACGTCGACGAGGTCCTGGAAGCCCTGGAGATCATCGACCGCTACGACACGGCCAAGGCGTCGACCGCCTACACCCTCACCGGCGGCGCCATCACCTCCAAGCTCCAGGGCCGGGACGAGGCCGACTTCTACGGCATGTACGCCAAGGCCATCGAGGAGCACTTCCCGAACCGCTGGATCGGCAAGGTGGTGGCCCAGGCGCTGCCGAAGGACGACGTGCAGCGGTTCAAGGACTACGGCGTGCAGATCTACCACCCCAACTACGAGGTGTGGGACGAGTACCTCTTCAAGATGTACTGCCCGGGCAAGGAGCGGTACGTCGGCCGGGACGAGTGGCACAAGCGGATCCTGGACTCGGCGGACGTCTTCGGGGCGCGCAATGTGATCCCCAACTTCGTGGCGGGCGTGGAGATGGCCGAGCCGTTCGGCTTCAAGACGGTCGACGAGGCGATCGCCTCCACGACCGAGGGCCTGCGCTTCTTCATGTCGAACGGCATCACGCCCCGCTTCACCACGTGGTGCCCGGAGCCCACGACCCCCCTCGGCAAGGCCAACCCGCAGGGCGCGCCGCTGGAGTACCACATCCGGCTCCTCCAGGCCTACCGCCAGACGATGGACGACTTCGGGCTGTCCTCCCCGCCCGGCTACGGCCCTCCCGGCCCCGGCCGCGCGGTGTTCTCCGTGAGCTCCTTCATGGACAGTCTGCCGGAGGCCCCGGAGACGGCCGGGGTGTGAAGGGACGGCCGAGGTGTGAGGCCTCGGCGCAAGTGCGCGCAGGAGCGGGGGCGTTCGTGGCGGTCGGCGGCCACGGACGCCCCCGCTTCTGACGTCAGGAGTGTCGTGAGCCGACGGTTCCGCCGGGGCGGCTGAGTCCTGAGGGGCCACTGAATTGCCTGGGGTGGCTGCAATTCCCGGAGCGGGTTGATACGTTTCGGCCCCGCGCCCGTATTCCTGGCCGGAACCCTTCGTCGAGGTGTGTCCTGGGTGAGGGGTCCTGGCTCTCGGTCACCAGATTTGAATAGCCTGCTTGTCAGTTGTGTGGGAGACGTGAAAGGCTCCTGTCCTGCCGCGAGGTTCCCCCCAACTCCTTTGCCAGTCTGGCGAGTTGACCTCGCTTTCGATGCAGGAGACCCATGCCCGACCTGCCGACCCCCCAGGACGCCGCCGAGGCCGCGCTGTTCTCCGAGTGCTGGGATGCCGTGCTGTCGTACGCCGATCTGTGCACGGCCGGCTCCACCGCCGCCACCGATCTGGCCACGGAGGCATTCTCCCTCGGGATGCGCGAGGCCCGTGAGGCGGAGGCCGCCGTCCGCGGCGTGGGCCGCCGCCTGGTCCGACTGCCCCGAATACCCCTGCTGCTCACCGCCGTTCGCACCACCGCGGCGGACTGGGAGACCCAGGGCCTCGGCCACCGCCTCGACCCCGACCTGCGGCTGTGGCTCCACTCCGACAAGGCCGCCCGCTACACCGGCCCGCCGCTCCAGCGCCCGATCGCCCTGCGCGGACTGCGCGACCTCCAGGCGGCGGACGCCGAACTGCTGTGGCTGGCCGAGGTGGAGGCGCTCCCGCTGCCCGTCGTGGCCCGGCGACTCGGCCTCGACCCCGCCACCGTCGGCGACGAACTCGCCCAGGTGCGCGGTCTGTTCCGCGACCGCAGCAACCGCAACCACCTCGACTCGCCGATGGACGCGCCGTGCCGCAGCTACGCCCGGCTGCTGGACGCGGTCACCCGGTCCACCTCCGGCGAGACCCCGGAGGACCTCTCCCGCCATCTCGCGCGCTGCCAGCAGTGCGCGGAGGCCGCCGCCTGTCTGCGGCTGCACGGCGGCGGACTGCCCGCGGCGCTGGCCGGCGGGGTCATCGGCTGGGGCGGCCTCGCCTATCTGGAACGCCGTCGCCGCGCCGCCGAGGTGCGGCTGGGCGCCCGGCGCCCGGAGCTGGAGAGCGGGCCCCCGGCCTCCGGCACGAACAAGGCGAAGGTCGTCCGCAACGGCCTGCTCGTCGCGGCCGTCCTGGTCTCCCTGCTCGCCCTCGCCGTCTCGATGATGCCGGGCGGCGACATGAAGAACGACACCGCCAGGCCCGGCACCGGCACCCCCGCCGACGGCCAGCCGGTGGCCAACCCGACCGTCTCGATCCCCGCCGCCACCTCTCGGGCGCCCGGTTCGGCGGAGCCCTCGCCGAGCTCGACGCCCACCCCCTCCTCGACCACGAAGAAGTCCGACCCGGAGCCCCAGGGCACCACGTCCGGCGGCGCGGCGGAACCGGAGCCCAGCGAGAGCGCGGCGCCGTCCTGCGAGGTGGACTACTCCCTTGTGAACCAGTGGCCCGACGGCTTCCAGGCCACCGTGACCGTCACCACCACCGAGGCGCTCAGCGACTGGCGGGTCACGTGGTCCTTCAAGGACGGGCAGGAGGTGACGCAGATGTGGGACGCGCACCACAGCCAGAGCGGTTCCAAGGTCACGGCTACGGCAACCGACTACAACAGGTCCGTCCCCGCGGGCGGTTCGCTCTCCCTCGGCTTCAACGCGTCCTGGCAGGGCAAGAACGCCCCGGCGTACGACTTCTCGCTCAACGGACACGCTTGCGTCAAGGGGTAGTTCGGCGGCTGCGGGCCGGTGGGGGCTGGTCGCGCAGTTCCCCGCGCCCCCAGACAAGGTGGGTACAGCTAGGCATGCCTCGTCTGCACCCACTCAGGGGCGCGCGACCAGCCACAACGCACCCGCACCCGCCGCACAACCGCACCCGGCACCCCCTACCGCGCCGCCCACAACCCCCGCACATGCCCGATATGCCGCGTCATCACAGCCCGCACCGCCCCCTCGTCGCGGGCGACCAACGCGTCGAGCAGCTCCAGGTGTTCCTCGGCCGACGCCAGCAGCCGCCCCGACTTGACCAGCGGAGTGAGTCCGTACAGGCGGGACCGCTTGCGGAGGTCCCGGACCACCTCGACCAGGTGCGCGTTGCCCGCGAGGGCGAGCAGGCCGAGGTGGAAGCGGGTGTCGGCCTCGACGTAGGCGATGAGGTCACCCGCCACCGCCGCCTGCACGATCTCGCGCGCGGCCGGCCGCAGCGCTTCCAGCGAGACGGGGTCGGCGGTCGTGGCCAGCTCCACCACCGTGGGGATCTCGATGAGTGAGCGGATGTGGGTGTACTCGTCGAGCTGCTGCTCGGAGACCGCCGTGACCCGGAAACCCTTGTTGGGGACCGTGTCGACCAGCCCCTCCTTAGCGAGGTCCAGCATGGCCTCGCGGACCGGCGTCGCCGAGACACCGAAGCGGGTGGCGAGCGCGGGCGCCGAGTACACCTGGCCCGGCAGCAGCTCGCCCGCGATCAGGGCGGCCCGCAGGGCGTCCGCGACCCGCTCCCGGTAACTGCTCTTCTTGCCGCCCAGGACGGGCAGGTCGGGAGCGCCGGTGGGCTGGGCTGCCATGAGCTCGTCTCCTAGGGCTGGTGCCATGTCACGTGACACGGCTCATTATCGCGGGCTCAGAGCACGAACCCGGCCGGGAACGGATCCGTCGGGTCGAGCAGGTACTGGGCCGTGCCGGTGATCCAGGCCCGGCCGGTGAAGCTGGGCAGGACCGCCGGGCGCCCCGCGACCTCGGTCGTACCGAGCAGCCGGCCGGTGAACCGCGTCCCGATGAAGGACTCGTTCACGAACTCGGTGTGCAGGGGGAGTTCACCGCGGGCGTGCAGCTGGGCCATGCGCGCACTGGTGCCGGTGCCGCAGGGGGAGCGGTCGAACCAGCCGGGGTGGATGGCCATGGCGTGCCGTGAGTGCCGGGCGGTGGCGCCGGGGGCGATGAGGTGGACGTGGTGGCAGCCGCGGATGGACGGATCCTCCGGGTGCACCGGCTCCTCCTCGGCGTTGATCGCCTCCATGAGGGACAGTCCCGCCTTCAGGATGTCGTCCTTGCGGGCGCGGTCGAAGGGCAGCCCGAACTGCTCCAGCGGCAGGATGGCGTAGAAGTTGCCGCCGTACGCCAGGTCGTACGTCACCGTCCGCCCGTCGGCCAGGGCGGCCTTGCGGTCCAGACCGACCGAGAAGGACGGGACGTTCTGCAGAGTGACCGCCTTCGCTCTGCCGTCCTCCACCGCGACCTCGGCGACGACCAGGCCGGCCGGGGTGTCGAGACGGATCGTGGTGACCGGCTCCACCACCTCCACCATGCCCGTCTCCACCAGCACGGTCGCCACCCCGATCGTGCCGTGGCCGCACATCGGCAGATATCCGGAGACCTCGATGTAGACCACGCCCCAGTCGCAGTCCGGGCGGGTCGGCGGCTGGAGGATCGCACCGCTCATCGCGGAGTGTCCGCGCGGCTCGTTCATCAGCAGCTGCTTGATGTCGTCGCGGTGCTCACGGAAGTACAGCCGCCGCTCGTTCATGGTCGCGCCGGGGATGGTCCCGATCCCGCCGGTGATCACGCGGGTGGGCATGCCCTCGGTGTGCGAGTCGACGGCGTGCAGGACGAGTCTGCTGCGCATGGTCCGCCTTCCTCATGCCAGTCCGGCCGCGAGGGCCTTCTCGGTGGCCGCCCGGACCGCGGCCTCCTGGTCGGGAAGCAGCGGCACCCGCGGCGGGCGGCAGACACCGCCGGGCCGGCCCGCGATGTCCATGGACAGCTTGATCGCCTGCACGAACTCGACCCGGGAGTCCCAGCGCAGCAGCGGATGCAGCCGGCGGTAGAGCGGCAGGGCGGTGTCGAGATCGCCGCCGGTCGCGGCACGGTACAGCTCGACCGAGGACTTCGGCAGGGCGTTCGGGTAGCCGGCCACCCAGCCCTTGGCACCCGCGATGGCGAGCTCCAGCAGGACGTCGTCCGCGCCGATCAACAGGTCGAGGTCCGGGGCGAGTTCGGCGAGCCGGTAGGCCCGGCGGACGTCTCCCGAGAACTCCTTCACACCCTGGATGAACCCCTCGCCGTGGAGCGTGGCGAGCAGCTCCGGCACGAGGTCGACCTTGGTGTCGATGGGGTTGTTGTACGCGACGATCGGCAGCCCGGCCTTCGCGACCTCGGCGTAGTGGGCGAGCACGGCCCGCTCGTCGGCGCGGTAGGCGTTGGGCGGCAGCAGCATCACCGACGCGCAGCCCGCGTCGCGCGCCTGCTCGGCCCAGCGACGGGACTCCGCCGAGCCGTACGCGGCCACCCCCGGCATGACCCGCTCACCGCCGATGGCGGCCACGGCCGTCTCGACGACCCTGGCGCGCTCCTCGGGGGTGAGCACCTGGTACTCGCCGAGGGAGCCGTTCGGCACGACACCGTCGCAGCCGTTCTCGACCAGCCAGGCGCAGTGCTCGGCGTACTTCTCGTAGTTCACGGACAGGTCGTCGTTCAGCGGGAGCGCGGTGGCGACGAGGACTCCGCGCCAGGGGCGACGGTCGGTGGTCATACGGTTTCCCTCCATGGGGTGTGACATGTCATCGGCTGTCGTTCTCCCCGGCCCGCGCCAGCACCCCCAGCGGCACCGGCCGCGCGAACGGTCTGCGTCCGGCCGTCTCCGGGCACCCGGCGACTCCGGCGACCCCGGGTCCGCACATCCGGCCCTGGCACCAGCCCATCCCGGCCCGCGTCAGCAGCTTCACGGTCCGCAGATCACCGGCCCCCAGCTCGCGGACCGCCTCCCGCACCGCTCCGGCCGGCACCTCCTCGCACCGGCACACCACCGTCTCGTCGGTGACCTGCTCGGCCCAGTGCGCGGGTGGCGCGTACACGGAGTCGACGGCGGCGAAGAACGCGCGCAGCCTCTCCCGGGCCCGCGCGGCGGCCGCCCACCCCCGCGGATCCGGCTCCCGGCCGGCGAGCCGCGCGGCGATCGAGCGTCCGGCGATGTGCCCCTCGGCGAGCGCGAGGGCGGAGCCGCCGATCCCCGTGGTCTCGCCCGCCGCCCACACGCCCGGCACATCGGTGCGCTGCTCGTCGTCCACGTGGACGGCCATCCCGTCGACCCGGCAGCCGAGCGCGTCGGCGAGGTCGGTGTGCGGCAGCATGCCGTGGCCCACGGCGAGGGTGTCGCAGACGAGGCGCCGCCGGGTGTCCGGGCGCACCCGCCCGTCCCGGTCGAGCGCCGCGACCGTGACCGCCTCCAGCCGCTCGGTGCCGTGCGCCTCCACGACGGTGTGGTGGAGCAGGGTGCGGACCCGGTGCCGGGCCAACTGCCCCGCGTACCGGGCCCCTTCGGCGACCTTGCCAGGGTGGGCCGCCAGCGCCCGGGACCGTCGTACGAACGCACCGGGAGCGGCCGAGTCCACCAGCGCGGCGACCGTCGCGCCCGCCGTGGCGAGCCCGGCGGCCACGGGCAGCAGCAGGGGTCCGGTCCCCGCGACGACCACGGTACGGCCGGGCAGCACGAGCCCGCCCTTGAGCATGGCCTGCGCCCCGCCCGCCGTGACGACACCGGGCAGGGTCCAGCCGGGGAAGGGCAGCACCTTCTCGTAGCCGCCGGTGGCGAGGAGGACGGCATCGGCGCGCACCTCGGCCGGCTCCTCCTGCTCGGGACCGAGCAGGGCGTGCACGGTGAGGCCGGCGGAGCCCTGGCGTTCGACGAACCAGACGTGATGGTCCGTCAAGTGGAGTACCCGGCCCGCCTGTTCGTGGCTGTGCAGCCCGTCCCGCAGGCGCTCCCAGGTGCGCCACTGGTGGTGCAGCGCCTGCGGGCGACGGGCGCCCAGGCCGGCCGCGGGCTGCCGGTAGAACTGCCCGCCCGCCTCCGTGGCCGAGTCGATCAGGGTGACGTGGATGCCGCGCGCGGCCGCCGCGAGAGCGGCCGCGAGTCCCGCCGGGCCCGCGCCGATCACCGCCAGGGTCGCCTCACTCATCGTGGCCCGTCCCTTCCTGGGTGCGGATCGTGTCGCCCGGACGCAGGGGCAGCAGACAAGCCCGTTGGTTCGGGCGGTCGTTGACGGTCACCAGGCAGTCGAAGCAGACGCCGATGCCGCAGAAGAGCCCGCGCGGGCTGCCCTCGCCCCGGGTGCTGCGCCAGGAGGTGACGCCTGCCGTCCACAGCGCGGCGGCGACCGTCTGGCCGGGCAGGGCCTCGATCTCCCGCCCGTCGAGCGTGACGGTGAAGGCGGGGCCGGGCTCGGCGCGCACCAGCTCCAGGGGGTTCACGAGGCCTCCTCCACGGCAGAGTCGTCCGAGTCGTCCGAGTCGGAGAACCGGTCGGGACGGAAGGGCGCGAGATCGAGTTCGGGAGTCCGACCGGTCAGCACCTGGGTGATCAACTGCCCGGTCCCCGTGGACAGTCCGATGCCGGCGCCCTCGTGCCCGCACGCGTGGAACAGCCCCGGCACCCGGGGGTCGGGCCCGATCGCCGGCAGATGGTCCGGCATGTACGGCCGGAAACCCAGGTAGGTCCGCATCGCGTGCACCCGCTCAAGGAACGGGAACAGCCGGGTCGCACCGGCCGCCAGCGCCCGCAGTGCGGGCAGCGACAACGACCGGTCGAAGCCGACGCGTTCACGGGTCGCGCCGATGAGGACCGGTCCGGCCGCGGTCCCCTCCACCACCGGCGAGGTCTGAAGAGCCGCCGAGTCGCTGGCCACGTCGGCCACGTAGTCGGCGGCGTACACCTTGTGGCGGACCAGGCGGGGGAGCGGCTCGGTGACGAGGACGAAGCCGCGGCGGGGGAGCACCGGGAGGCTCGTTCCCGCCAGGGCGGCCAGCTCCGCTCCCCAGGTCCCGGCGGCGTTGACGACGTACGGGGCGTGGATCTCCCCCCGGTCGGTCCGCACCCCGCGCACGGTGCCGCCCGCGTCGCGCGGCACCCCGGTCACGGTCGCACCGGTGAACAGACGGGCACCCGACGCCCGTAGGAGATGAGCCGCGGCCAGCGTCGGCATGACCTGGGCGTCCTGGGGATACAGCACACCGCCCGCGAGGCCGGGCGCCAAGTGGGGCTCCAGGTCGTGGAGTCGGTCGGCGGCCACCCGCACCGCCTCCACTCCGGCGGACCGCTGCCCGGTCGCGAGCTTCTCCAGGGCTCCGAGACCGTCGGGGGTGGCGGCGACGACCACACCGCCCTTGCGCTCGTACTCGACGGCCCCGCCGACCTCCACCGCCAGCTCCGTCCACAACCGGGCCGACAGCAGGGCGAGTTCGAGCTCGGGGCCCGGTTCCTTGTCGGAGACCAGGAGATTGCCCTCACCGGCACCGGTCGTGCCGCCAGCCACCGGGCCACGGTCGACGACGATCACGTCGAGACCCGCACGGGCGGCGTACAGAGCACAGGCCGCGCCCACCATCCCGGCTCCGACGACCACGACATCGCAGGTCAGTCGCTTGCTCACGCCAGTACTATGTCACATACCGCCGGCTTGGGGAACACCCGCGAATGCCGCAGGTGGCGGTGTGGCGCGGCGGCGGCGGGAGCAGGGGTCACCACGGACGACCGGCGGGTCCCCCCCCGCCCCCGCCCCGATCACTCGATCTCGGCCGGATCCGCGGACGGTGTCCCGCCCGCCTGGACCACCTTCAGACGTGCCGTGCCCAGCTCGACGGCGGTCTTGGTGCTGTCGCTGTCGGCGCCGTCGAGGCCGCCGTTGGTGATGGTGATCGCGTCCGTGCCGACCCGCACGGCCGCCACATCGAGGGTGAGGGTGGTGGGCGCGCCGCCCGAGGTGCCCTGCACGGTGACGCGCAGCCCCTGCCGGGCGTCGCCCTCCTTGGGCAGCGAGCTCTCGGTCACCTGGACCGTGCGCTTGCCGCCCGAGCTGTCCGTGGCCGTGAACTGGTCGCACTCGACCGGCAGGTTCTCCAGCCAGTTCAGCGAGTCGTCCAGCGCCGCCCTGTCGTAGGCGGCGACCTGGTACAGCAGCCGGGAGTCGCCCTCCTCGAAGCCGGTCAGCGCGGACGCGCCGGACGGCTTGCCCAGAAGGTCGTCGCTGTAGAGCGCGTCGAGGAGTTTCTGGCAGTCGGCCGCGTCCGCCTTCGCGGTGAGGAAGTCGGCCACGTCGACCTTGCCGACCAGCAGGCTGTCGTGCCAGGTGGACGCGTCCTTCACCTGGTCCCAGTCGCCCTCCAGGTCCGCCTCCGTCACCAGCGCGGCCCGCGCCCCGGCCGCCGTGAGCGCGGCCGGGGACTCCTGGGCGAGCGGCGAGGAGGAGATCCGCGTGGTGTCCGCGCTGCCCGACCCGCCGTCGTCACCGTCCGAACAGGCGGCTGTCGTCAACAGGGCACCGGCCGCCAGGGCCGAGGCGAGCACACGGACGGGGCGGGGCGGACGCTGGGTCATCACGAGGTCTCCTGGACGTGGGCGATGCCTTCCGGTGCCTTCCATGCCACAGCGACCGCTCCCGTACGACCAGCGCACAGGGCTGTTCGAGTGAGTACGCGGTGACGAGAAAACCCGTGGCGCACACGGAACCGCCCCCTTAAAGTGAGGACCGCTTCGCACGTCGGCTCACGGCCGCCGTGCCCGACGAGCTGGGAATGGGAGGAGGTGTCGACCGATGGCTGTCCTTGCGATGAGCGCTGCCCGCATCCAGATCATCACGTCCACCTCCGTGGCTCTCGGCTGACATCGAAATTCCTGTGCCGGGCCACCCTGTGAAGGGTCTCCCTTGACTTCCACCTCAGTTTTTTCCGCTCTCGCTCCCTACGGCTGGGACGAGGCATGGGCGGACGAGTTCGCCCCCTACGAGCCCGAGGGGCTCATCCCCGGCCGCGTGGTCCGGGTCGACCGCGGGCAGTGCGACATCGTCACCGCCGACGGGATGCTGCGGGCCGACACGGCCTTCGTCACCCCGCACGACCCGCTGCGGGTCCTGTGCACCGGCGACTGGGCCGTCGTCGAACCCGGGGGCAACCCACGCTACGTACGGACGTATCTGCCACGCCGTACCGCCTTCGTACGCTCCACCTCCTCCAAGCGGTCCGAGGGGCAGATCCTCGCCGCCAACGTCGACCACGCCCTCGTCGCCGTGTCGCTCGCCGTCGAACTCGACCTCGGCCGCATCGAACGCTTCCTGGCCCTGGCCTGGGAGTCCGGCGCCCAGCCCGTCGTCGTGCTGACCAAGGCCGACCTGGTGCCGGACGCGGTCACGCTCTCGCATCTCGTCGAGGACGTGGAGACGACGGCTCCCGGCGTGCCGGTGCTGACCGTCAGCGCGCTGGACGGAGAAGGGCTCGACGTCCTCGTCGCGACCGTCTCCGGCGGTACGACCGTGCTGCTCGGGCAGTCCGGCGCGGGGAAGTCCACGCTGGCCAACGTGCTGGTGGGCGAGGACGTGATGCAGGTGCACGCCACGCGGGACGTCGACGGGAAGGGCCGTCACACGACCACCACCCGCAATCTGCTCGCCCTGCCCGGCGGGGGTGTGCTGATCGACACGCCCGGTCTGCGGGGCGTGGGGCTGTGGGACGCCGAGGTCGGCGTCGGACAGGTGTTCTCGGAGATCGAGGAGCTCGCCGAGCGGTGCCGGTTCCACGACTGCGCGCACGAGAGCGAGCCGGGGTGCGCGGTGCTCGCCGCGATTGCCTCCGGCGAGCTGGCGGAACGGCGGTTGGAGAGCTATCGGAAGCTGATCCGGGAGAACCAGCGGATCGTTGCGAAGACGGATGCGAGGCTCCGTTCGGAGATTCGGAAGGAGTGGAAGAAGCGGGGGGCGCAGGGGAAGGCGGCGATGGAGGCGAAGCGGAGCGGTTGGAGGTAGCGGGTCGTCGTTCGGCTGCTGCTGAGTGGGGGCTGGTCGCGCAGTTCCCCGCGCCCCCAAGAAAGTGGGTACAGCTGAGGCAGGCCTGGCCTGTACCCACCCAGGGGCGCGGGGAACTGCGCGACCAGCCACGACGGACCCGCAGTCGCCCACGCACCGCCATGTCCGATTTCCGCCAGCGGCATCCCCCGTGCACGGCGGAGACTGGATGGCGTGATGGACGAAGACACCAGGTACGAAGCCGTCCGCAGCAGGGACGCCCGGTTCGACGGGGAGTTCTTCTTCGCTGTCGAGACCACCGGGATCTACTGCCGGCCCAGCTGCCCCGCGGTGACCCCGAAGCGTCACAACGTCCGCTTCTACCCGACGGCCGCCGCCGCGCAGGGCTCCGGTTTCCGGGCCTGCCGGCGGTGCCGCCCGGACGCGGTGCCCGGTTCCGCGGACTGGAACGTACGGGCTGACGTCGTGGGCCGGGCGATGCGCCTGATCGGCGACGGGGTCGTCGACCGGGAGGGCGTCGCCGGGCTCGCCGGCCGCCTCGGCTACAGCGCACGGCAGGTCCAGCGCCAGCTCACCACGGAGCTCGGCGCGGGACCCGTCGCCCTCGCCCGCGCCCAGCGGGCCCACACCGCCCGCGTCCTGCTCCAGACCACCGGCCTGCCGGTCACGGAGATCGCCTTCGCGGCGGGCTTCGCCAGCGTGCGGCAGTTCAACGACACGGTCCGCGAGATCTACGCCGCCACCCCCACCGACCTCAGGGCCGCCGCCCGGACCGCTCGCCGCGCGGCCACCCCCACCGCGGGCATTCCGCTACGGCTCGCCCACCGCGGCCCCTACCGGTCCGGCGCCGTCTTCGACCTGCTGGCGAGCGAGGCCGCCCCCGGCGTCGAGGAGGTGACCGGCGCACCGGGCAGGCGCACCTACCGCCGTACCCTGCGCCTCCCGCACGGCACCGGGATCGTCGCCGTCCTCGAACGCCCCGGCACGCTCAGGACCACCTCCGGCGCCCACCCCGGCGGCTGGCTCGACGCCCAGCTGCACCTGACCGACCCCCGCGACCTGACCACCGCCGTCGGGCGGCTGCGGCGCCTGTTCGACCTCGACGCCGATCCCTACGCCGTCGACGAACGCCTCGCCGAGGACCCCCGGCTCGCCCCGCTGGTCGACGCCCGCCCCGGACTCCGCTCGCCCGGCGCCGCCGACCCCGAGGAGTTCGCCGTACGGGCCCTGGTGGGCCGTGCCGAAGCCGAACGGCTCGTCCAGCGCTTCGGCAAGACACTGGACGCCCCCTGCGGGGGCCTCACCCATCTCTTTCCCGAGCCCGCCGCCCTCACGGAGACGGCCGGTCCCCTGAGGGCGCTCGCGACCGCCCTCGCCGACGGCGCCGTACGGCTGGACCCGGGCGCCGACCGCGACGAGGCGCAGCACGCGCTGCTCGCGCTGCCCGGCCTGGACGCCCGTACGGTCGCCGTCGTCCGTGCCCGCGCGCTCGGCGACCCCGACGTCCCCCCACCCGGCCTCGACACCCCCGACACCTGGCGCCCCTGGCGCTCCTACGCCTGGCAACACCTGCGCGCAGCAGGAGAGTTGGAGTCATCATGACCACCCGCTGGACCCGCCTCGACAGCCCCGTCGGCGAGCTGCTCCTCACCGCCGACGAGACCGGCGCACTGATCTCGCTCTCCGTGCCGGGACAGAAGAACGGCCGTACCGTCCAGGAGGGTTGGCGGCACGACCCCGGCCCCTTCCGGGCGGCCCAGGAGCAGCTCGCCGCCTACTTCGCCGGTGAACTCAAGGAGTTCCGGCTGGAGTTGCGCCCCGAGGGCACCGAGTTCCGCACCCGGGTCTGGGACGCCCTCGACGACGTGCCGTACGGCGCGACCACGACGTACGGCGAGATCGCCGCCCGCGTCGGCGCCTCCCGGGTCGCCGTCCGGGCCGTCGGCGGTGCGATCGGCGCCAACCCGCTGCTGATCCTCCGCCCGTGCCACCGCGTGATCGGCGCGAACGGCGCCCTGACCGGATACGCGGGCGGCCTGGAGCGCAAGACGGCCCTGCTCACCCTGGAGGGCTCGCTCTAGGACTCCTCCAGTCCCCAACTGTGGATCCGACGCGGATGGACGCGGATCAGCTCCTCGCTGAAGTGCGGGCCCAACCCGTGCGGGCCGGTGAGGAGTTCCGCCTCCCCGCGGATGTCGATGCCGCGGACCCGCCACGGCTTCAGGCTCACGATGTCGTCGACCACCAGCGCGACCTTCGGGTTCTTCTGGAGGTTGCGCCACTTCTTGGTACGGCCCAGTGCGTAGCCGCCGATCAGGATGGTGCCGTCGTCCTGCGGGAAGAAGCCGACCGGGTTCGCCTGCGGCTGCCCGTGCTGATCGACGGTGGCCAGCCGTCCCAGCCGCTGTGACTTCAGGTATGCGCGCTCGGCCTCGCTGAATGCGGTCATGGCAGACACCCAAACACGCGCCGCGGGAACCGCACATCGGAATCCGGACCTAGGACCGCGGTCGTACGTCAGCCCCACAGCACCGTCCCCAGCCACGCGCCCATGATGAGCAGACAGGTGAACAGCTCCGCCAGCACGCTGGAGCCGCCCGAGCGCATCGCCTGCCGCAGGGCGGCCCTCGCCTCGCCGTGCCGGCCCAGGCGGAGGCGTTCGGCGAGGTAGATGCCGGCCATGAACCCGGGGATCGCGCCGATCACGGGGATCAGGAAGAACCCGAGGAACGCGCCCAGCCCGGCGTACGCCGCCAGCCGCGCGGTGGCCCCGCTCGCCCGCAGTCTGCGGGGCGGCAGCGCCCAGCGGACCACCTGGGACAGGAACAGGGCGGCGGTGGCCGACACGAGCACGAACCAGGCGACCGGCTGGGGATCCTTCAGCGCCCACCACAGGACCGCGGCCCACACCAGCCACGATCCCGGCACTCCGGGCACCAGGACGCCGACCAGGCCGAACAGCATGACCGAGCCGACCAGGAGGAGGTCCCACACTCCCATTCGTCCAGGGTGCCGGAGGGGGTGGGGATGCGCAGGTCAGCGATCTTCGCGGGACCGGGGTGGTGAGGACGGATTCCTTCGGCACGTGTGTTCGAGGGCTCACTCGACACGCCGTTCGACGCACTCGGTCGTGTCCCCTTTTTGTGGATGCCCCGTTTTCATACGGCTCCCGCGGTGGACAATTGGGGGCATGAGCCAGCAGGGGGGTAGGCCCACGGGTCACGAGGACGACTGGTGGGGGCAGCTGTACGACTCCACGGACGACACGGGCCCCGCACCGGCCCCGGACACCCTGGACGACCGCTTCGCCTCGGCGGCGGGGGCGGTGGACGACGGGGGCGATGGCGACGCCGTGGCGGGCCGTGGAGCCGCCCCCGGCGTCCCCGCGCCGCGCATCCCCGACCCGACGGACGCGCCGCCGCGCGCCAGCGCGGACGTGCCGCCGCGCACCAGCGGGGACGTACCGCCCCGCACCAGCGCGGACGCGCCGCCCCGCACCAGCGCCGACCGGGACCGCGGCCTCTCGGAGCCGCCGCCCGGTACCGTGCAGGGCCCGGTGGCCTTCCCGCCCGGCCCCACACCCCCCGGCTTCGACGAGCGCGCCCCCTCGGACCTCCCACCGTCGCCCTTCGGCGGCCGTACGTCCACGGAGACACCCCCCGTCACGAACGTCCCCGCGTCCCGCCGTCCCCCCGACACCCCAAGGCCGCCCACCGCACCACCCCCACCCCCGACCGCCCCACCACGCCCGGCGACACCGCCGGCGCCATCGCGGGACGGCGATGTCGAAGCCGGCGCCGGTGCGGACCCGCGCAAGGGCGACGCCGGTGAGGGGTCGGTTTCCGCGGGCGGGGTCGGGGACGTGTCCGCGCAGGCCGGCACCCACCATGCCGTAGGAGACTGGTGGGCCGCCCCGGCCGCCGAGGCCGCCCAGGAGCCCGCTCAGGAACCCGCGCCGGCCACCGCCCTCACCGGCCCCGGCTCCACCCAGCCCAACCCCACGCCCGAGCCCCCCGACGACGACCGCACTCCCGAGGGTGCCCCTCCGGCATCCGCCCCCACCCCCGCGGCCGACCCCGATCTCACCCCCCACCCCCTCCGCACAGCCACCCGAGTGGACATCCCCACCCTGCCTCCCGCCCCCGTCGGCTTCGTCGGGTCCGGGCCTCCCACCTACGACGCCGAGCCCACCGCGCTCCCGCCCGCGGACCCCGACGAGCTCGACGACCTCGTGGCGGACACCGTGCTGGACGGGGCCAGGTACGGGGCCTGCACGCTGCGGGCCGTGTCCGTGCGCGGGGACTCCGCGAGGTTCCGGGGGGAGCCGCGGCGGGACTCCCTGCTCACCGCCCGGTTCGGCACCGGCGACCAGGCGCTGGTCCTCGTCGCCATGGCCACCGGCGCCCGCGCCACCCCCGGTGCCCACCGGGCCGCCGCCGAGGCCTGTCAGTGGATCGCACGGGCCGTGGGGCGCAGTCACGCCCGGCTCGCCCAGGACATCGGCGCAGCCCGCCGCGGTGATCTCAAGTCCGGCCTGCACCGCCTCACCGACCGTAGCCTCGGCAAACTCCGGGCCAGCGCCGCGGAACAGGGCATCGACCCCGAGGAGTACGCGGCCAGCCTGCGGTGTCTGCTGCTGCCCGCCGACCCCGACTGCCGGGTCCGGGTGTTCTTCGGCGTCGGCGACGGCGGCCTCTTCCGGCTGCGTGACGGCGAGTGGCACGACATCGAACCCCTGGTCACCGACGTCACCGGCGAACCGGTCCTCGGCTTCGGCTCCCTGCCCGCCGAGACCCCCGACGGCGACCGCCTCACCATGGACCTCGGCATCCCCACACCCCCGAGCCCCTACGAACCCGCCCCGGAACCGCCCCGCGAACCCTTCCGCTTCCGTGCCTCCGTCGCCCGCCCGGGTGACACCCTCCTGATGTGCACCGGCGGCCTCGCCGAGCCCCTGCGCGGCGAGCCCGAACTGTGCGAATACCTCACGGGACGGTGGTCAGGACCCCCGCCCGGCCTCGCCGGGTTCCTCGCCGACAGCCAGGTCCGGGTCAAGGGATACGCCGACGACCGTACGGCCGCCGCGGTTTGGGAGGCGTGATCGGGGCCACTGTGGATTGATGGACCCAAAAGACCGAAGGGGTGCATGGATCCATGGCCAAACAGAACGTCGCCGAGCAGTTCGTGGACATCCTCGTCAAGGCCGGAGTCAAGCGTCTCTACGGCGTCGTCGGCGACAGCCTCAACCCGGTCGTGGACGCCGTACGGCGCAACGCCGCCATCGACTGGGTCCATGTACGGCACGAGGAGACCGCCGCCTTCGCCGCGGGCGCGGAAGCCCAGATCACCGGCAAGCTCACCGCCTGCGCGGGTTCCTGCGGCCCCGGCAACCTCCACCTCATCAACGGGCTCTACGACGCCCACCGCTCCATGGCCCCGGTCCTCGCCCTCGCCTCGCACATCCCCTCCAGCGAGATCGGCCTTGGCTACTTCCAGGAGACCCACCCCGACCAGCTGTTCCGCGAGTGCAGCCACTACAGCGAGCTGATCTCCAGTCCCAAGCAGATGCCGAGGCTGCTCCAGACCGCCATCCAGAACGCTGTCGGCCGCTCCGGCGTCAGCGTCGTCTCCCTCCCCGGCGACATCGCCGACCAGCCCGCCCCGGAGAAGGCCGCCGAGACCGCCCTCGTCACCTCACGGCCCTCCGTCCGCCCCGGCGACACCGAGATCGACAAGCTCGTCGAGATGATCGACAAGGCCCAGAGGATCACCCTCTTCTGCGGCAGCGGCACCGCGGGCGCGCACGCCGAGGTCATGGAGTTCGCGGAGAAGGTCAAGTCGCCCGTGGGGCACGCCCTCCGCGGCAAGGAGTGGATCCAGTACGACAACCCCTTCGACGTCGGCATGAGCGGCCTGCTCGGCTACGGCGCCGCCTACGAGG
This sequence comes from Streptomyces sp. NPDC057253, assembly GCF_042669125.1. Classification (NCBI taxonomy): domain Bacteria; kingdom Bacillati; phylum Actinomycetota; class Actinomycetes; order Kitasatosporales; family Streptomycetaceae; genus Streptomyces; species Streptomyces sp. NPDC057253. Next base: position 129,249 of record NZ_JBHUXV010000014.1, read on the forward strand.
CGACCCACGAGTGCGATCTGCTGATCCTGCTCGGCACCGACTTCCCGTACAACGCCTTCCTCCCCGACGACGTCCAGATCGCCCAGGTCGACGTACGGCCCGAACACCTCGGCCGCCGCTCCAAGCTGGACCTCGCCGTCTGGGGCGACGTGAAGGAGACCCTGCGCTGTCTCACCCCCCGGGTGAAGGAGAAGACCAACCGGCGCTTCCTCGACAAGATGCTCAAGAAGCACGCCGACGCGCTCGAAGGGGTCGTGAAGGCGTACACCCGCAAGGTCGACAAGCACGTCCCGATCCATCCCGAGTACGTGGCCTCCGTACTGGACGAACTCGCCTCCGACGACGCCGTGTTCACCGTGGACACCGGGATGTGCAATGTGTGGGCCGCGCGGTACATCACGCCCAACGGCCGCCGCCGCGTGATCGGTTCGTTCTCCCACGGGTCGATGGCGAACGCGCTGCCGATGGCGATCGGGGCGCAGTTCACCGACCGCGGGCGCCAGGTCGTGTCGATGTCCGGCGACGGCGGATTCTCCATGCTGATGGGCGACTTCCTGACCCTCGTGCAGTACGACCTCCCCGTGAAGGTCGTCCTCTTCAACAACTCCTCCCTCGGCATGGTCGAGTTGGAGATGCTGGTCGCCGGTCTGCCCTCCTACGGCACCACCAACAAGAACCCCGACTTCGCCGCCGTGGCCCGCGCCTGCGGTGCCTACGGCGAGCGGGTCGAGAGGCCCAAGGATCTCGCCGGGGCGCTGAAGGCGGCGTTCAAGCACAAGGGCCCGGCGCTCGTGGACATCGTCACCGACCCCAACGCCCTGTCCATCCCGCCGAAGATCAGCGCCGAGATGGTCACCGGCTTCGCCCTGTCCGCCTCGAAGATCGTCCTGGACGGCGGAGTCGGCCGGATGCTCCAGATGGCCCGCTCCAACCTCCGCAACGTGCCCCGGCCCTAACCGTCGTACTCCACCCAGGCCCGCTGACCGGCCGCGTCCGTGCCGTACCGGTAGCGGGGCAGGCCCTTGATGCCTGTCGTGCGGAACGGCTTGCCGTGGTCGTCGACCCGGACCGTGCCGGTGCGGCCCTGGGAGGACCAGTCCAGTTCGAGGTACCAGCCGCAGTCGCAGGTGACGGTCTCCGCGGTCACCAGCAGGATCTCCGGGTCCGTCGAGGAGACCCGGTAGGGCATCCTGACGGCCGGGATGACGTTCCCGCTGTCGTTGCCGGGCCTCGACTGCGCTATCGGGCGGTCCTTGTCGAGGTCGACGGAGAAGTAGCGCGGGGTGAGCGCGCCTCCGCAGCCCTGGTCCATGGCGTACGCGGTGCCCTGGACCGGAGCCCCGCGGGAGACGACCCGGACGCGGAGGTCCTCCAGGACGACCGCGGTGGAGCTGCGGCCCTGCACCGAGATCTGCACCATGGTCTGCCGGCCGTGGATCGCGCCCTGGGTCGCCGACCACAGCGCCGCGTCCTGCGCGACCGGAGGCGGCGGGACCTGGGCGGGCGGCCTGTCGATGACGTAGTCGTGGCCGCAGCCCGCGAACCAGACGTGGGAGTTGGCGGTCCAGGTGAGCGGGGTGCCGGTGGCGCTGCCCTGCTTCCCGGCCCTGCCGGTGCCCTTGGAGCCCGCGCCCCCGCCCGGCGCCGACGCGGAGGGGCTCCCGCCGGTGCCCTGGGGCGTCGGGGATCCTGAACTGGCGGCGGGACTGGGCGACTTGGACGGAGAGTGGTCGGGAGTGCCCGACGCCGACGTCCGGGCCGACGGGTCCGGCGCCTCGGCGACCGTGTCCGACCCGGAACGCCCCGAGGGCAACGCCGACAGACTGCCCAGTGTGGCGAGCAGCGCCACGGCCCCGGCCGCGACGACGGCGACGCGCCGCCGGCGGAACCAGGGACGGGGCGAGGAAACACCGGGGCCCGAGACCACACCGCCGGCCGTGTCATCGACCGAGACGTCATCGACCGACGCGTGATCGGCGGGCTCTGTCGCCGTACCGCCGACCGGCGCCGCTTCGGTGGTCTCGGTCGCGGCCTCACCCGCCCGTGGCCGCTGCCTCGCCGCCACCGCCGACAGCCACAGCCGGTGCAGGTCCATCCGCTCCTCGGCCGAGGCCCCGCACAGGGCGGCGAAGCGTTCCAGCGGTGCGAAGTCGACGGGCACCGCGTCGCCTGCGCAGTAGCGGTGCAGGGTCGAGGTGTTCATGTTCAGGCGTCGGGCCAGCGAACCGTAACTGCGGTCCGTCCGCTCCTTCAGGCGCCGCAGCAGGGCCGCGAACTCCTGGACCTCGCCCTGTGGTTCCGGTGCGGACAACGATTCCCCCCTGATCCGGTATCCCAGGCTCTCCATATACCTGCACGTCAGAGGGGCTGGGATGGTTCCACCATGCCGAAAGGGCCGCCAGTCGTTGCGCGGACCTCCTGTGACAGCCGATGCTCTTGGTGTCGCACCGACCAGGGCCGGACCGACCACCGGCGGCGGGCGTCATCGCATCAGTCATGCACTCATGCACCTATCACTCATGCACTCATCACGGGGGACACCCATGTTCATGCGCACCCGAGTCGGCGCACTCGCCGCTCTCGCCGTCACCGGTCTCGCCCTCGGCGCGACGCTCGCCACCCCGGCGGAGGCCGCGCCCAAGGCGCCCGGCTTCCTCGCGGCCGCCGACCTCCCGCCGCACCCGAGTTCGGCATGGACGGCCGGCAAGGTCACCCGTGGGGCGGGCGAGTCGGGGCTCGGCGTCTGTGCGAAGACGGCCGTGCCGGCCCGCTCCTCCGCCTGGAACCGCGACTTCCGCACGGAGTTGGAGACCGGAGCCCACCAGGTCACCGTCGTCCTGCCCGACACCGCGTCGGCCAAGAGCCTCGTCTCCCAGCTGAACCGGGACTTCAGGACCTGCGCGACCCGGATCGAGCAGGCCGACCCCGGGACCGAGGCGAGCGGCAAGGACTTCGGGAAGCTGTCCGTCGAGGAGGGCGCCCATGTGTACGGCGTGCAGAGCGAGACCTCCTTCGGCGCTCTCGACGTCAACCTCATGTCGGTCGGACGGGACGGCCGGACCGTGACCGTCGTCAACTGGGGCCAGATGGGCCGCCTCACCGACGCCCCGGTGAAGGCCTTCAAGAAGACGACCGTCACCGCGGTCAAGAAGCTCCACTGACCAGCGGGGCCGCCCTCCCGCACGGGGGTCGGGCGGGCGGCCCCGCAC